>CAMDVZ010000004.1 GCA_945878895.1 Caenispirillum bisanense
ATGGAGAACGTCTGGGCCTACCTGCGCCAGAACAAGCTCTGCGCCCGGGTCTGGAACACCTGCGACGAGATCCTCGACGCCTGTCAAAGCGCCTGGCGCTTCCTCGTCGACGATCCAGCCCGGATCCGCTCCATCGGCACCAGGAAATAGGCGTGTGTCACTCGATAAGTCGGCTGGTATGACATCGGGTCAGTACATGACGCTGATTCAGCCGACTCCGTTCATCGCGACGGATGCCCGCGATTTGAGATGGAAGCACGGCATCGTGTTGAGCGGCGCCGACTACATTCACGTGGCGTCGGCGCTCGCCGTGAAGTGTCTTGAATTCATCACGACGGACAACAAGATCCTGCAGTCCGCATCGAAGCTGAAGCAACTTGGCACGAGGCCATGCACCGCCGCGAAGACGGCGCTCCTCCCGGATCGATACCGGCAGGAAGGAATGTTCGACGGGAAGGTCACCGTCGGCAAGCGCCCAACCGGCAAAGGCGGAAAGGCCTAGTCAACCCACCGCCGTCACCGCATGTGCGATCGAGTGCGACGAAGGCGAAGTCCAGGGGTCAGGCAGCGGGCGTCCCACTGCCAGATGCGACGATGGGCACGGAGCGGATACAGTCGCCAACCGGTGTCGCCGAGCCCCCTTTGCGCGACCGCGACGACGCAACAGGCGCCGAAGACGAAAGGTCCCTCGGCAAGCTCGGGATGACACCGGAGGTGTATCGCCCGCGCGATTCGACGCAGCCGCAAGCAGCACCCGACCCCGAACCCCGCCCCTACCGTCGCCGCCACGCCTGGAAACGGTGCAGCACGAACCGGTCGGCCACGAGATGCGCGGCCTTCACGCTGGCTGCCGTCACCACGATCATCACGCACATCGCCGCGGCCGCCGCCACCGCACCGGTGTCCTCGATGTTCACCGCGGCGATCGAGGCGAGCTTGGTGTCGGTCGAATAGAGGAAGATGGCGGCCGACACCGTCGTCAGCGCGTTGACGAACATGTAGATCGCGATGTCGACCAGGGTGGGCAGGCAGATCGGCACCGTGACGCGGAAAAACGTGCGCCACACCGGCACCTTCAGCGAGGCCGAGACGGCCTCGAACTCGGGGTCGATCTGCTTGAGCGCCGTCGTCGCGGTCAGATGGGCGGTCGTGTAGAAGTGCGCGATGGTGTTGAGCGTCAGGATCGCCATCGTGCCGTAGAGAAAATTCAGCGGGTTGGCGGGCGCGTTGAAAAAGAAAATGTAGCTCAGGCCCAGCACCAGGCCCGGCACCGCCATCGGCACGAAGGCCAGCAGCTGGGCCACGGCGCGGCCGAGCGCGAAGCCCCGCGTGCGCTCCATCAGCCAGGCGCCGGCGAAGATGAGCGCGGTGCCGAAGATCGCGGTGCCGAAGGCCAGCTCGATCGAGTTGGCGAAGGAGTTCCAGCCGTTGGCGTCGAAATTGCCGAACGCGTAATTGGCCCAGCTCAGGCTCAGATTGTAGGGCCAGTATTTGATCAGCGAACCCCACACCGCCATGCCGAGCACCGCCAGGATGCCGGCGGCAATGGTCAGGCAAAACGCCAGCAGGGCCAGATCGCGGCCGGCTTGCGGTCGCGGCATCAGCGGCACCGCGCGCGCCGTCAGCATCGCGACCTGGCGGCGCTGCACGATCCTGTCGACCACGAAGGCGAGTGCTGCCGGCGCCAGCAGCACCATGCCGACCACGGCGCCCATCTCGAAATTCTGCTGGCCGATCACCTGCTTGTAGACGTCGGTGGCGAGCACGTTGAAATTGCCGCCGATCACCTTGGCGATGCCGAAATCGGTCAGCACCAGGGTGAACACCACCAGCATGGCGCTGATCAGGCCGTAGCGGACGCCGGGCAGGGTGACGGTGAGGAATATCCGCAATGGCGAGGCACGCAGCGAGATCGCGGCCTCGTACAGGCGCGAATCGGCCAGGGCGAGCGCGGTGACCAGGATCATCGTGGCGTGCGGGAAGCAGTAGAACACCTGGGCCGTGACGATGCCCTCGAAGCCGTAGATCGAGCCGCCGCCCAGCAGGGCCTTGAAGAAGCCCTGGTTGCCGAACAGGTAGATCAGCGCCAGGCCCGGCAACAGCGAGGGCGCGAAAATCGGCACCAGCGCCACGCCCTGGAAGAACCAGCGGAACGGCAGCACGGCCCGCGTCAGGGCGTAGGCGTAGACGAAGGCCAGCGGCACCACGATCAGGGTGACCATCGCGGCAACGTGCAGGCTGTTGAGCGCGGAGTGGAACAGGGCCGGCGTGGAGAAATAGGTCGCGTAGTTGGCGAGGCCGACGAAGGCGCCGTCGCGGTTCTGGAAGCTCTTGGACAATAGCGTCCATAGCGGCAAGGCGACGGCCAGCAGCAGCCAGGCGATCAGCAACAGCAGGCCCGCCCGCATGATCAGGTCGTCGCGCGAGGCCGCGACCTTCGCCGTCGACCGGGAACCGCCGAACCACGCCATGGCGCTATCGGGCCGCGAACACGCGCAGCCGGTCGGCCGGCAAGGCGATGGCGATCGGCTTGCCGACGGCGAGGTCGAGATCGCGCATCAGGTTGCTGGAGAAATCCGCCACGATGGCGACCGGCGGCGACGCCCCGGCGGATGGCCCCGTCGATACCGTCTTCAGCGTGGCGCGGCAGAAGGCGCCGAGGAAATCGAGATCGGCGATCTCGACGGCGATCCGGTTGACCGCCGTCGCCGCCACGCCGCGGACCTGGATGTCCTCGGGCCGGATCGCCACCCGCACGGCGGTGCCGGCGGCGAGCCCATCGACGTCGGCGCAGACCAGACGCAGGTCGCCGACGCGCGCGGTCCCGTCGCTTTCAAGCCGCCCGTCGAGGAAGGTCATGGCGCCCACGAAATCGGCGACGAAGGCGGTGGCGGGCCGGCGGTAGATTTCGTCGGGGGCACCGACCTGCTCGATCACGCCGTGGTTCATCACCACGATGCGATCGGCCATGGTCAATGCTTCTTCCTGGTCGTGCGTCACCATGATGGTGGTAACGCCGAGCGTGCGTTGCAGCGCCTTGATCTCGTGACGCAAGCGCACCCGCACGCGCGCGTCGAGCGCCGACAGCGGCTCGTCGAGCAGCAGCAACCCCGGCGACATCGCGAGCGCCCGCGCCAGCGCCACGCGCTGCTGCTGGCCGCCCGACAGCTGGGCCGGATACTTCGCGCCTGAATCGGGCAGGCCGACCAGGGTCAGCAGGTCGCCGACGCGGGCGGCGATGGCGGCCCGGCCGGTCTTGCCGCCGACCAGGCCGTAGCCGACGTTGGCCGCCACGCTGAGATTGGGAAACAGCGCGTAGGACTGGAACACGATGCCGAAATCGCGCCGCGACGGGGGCAGCAACGACACGTCGACGCCGCCCTGGCGGATCGTGCCGGAGGTTTGCGGATCGAGCCCGGCGATGGCGCGCAGCAACGTCGTCTTGCCGCAGCCCGAGGGCCCGAGAAAGCAAACGAACTCACCCTGCCGCATGTCGAGCGACACGCCGCGCAGCGCCTCGAAATCACCGAACCGCTTGCCGAGCGCGCGCACCGACAGATAGGCCGGTGCGCCGGATTCCGCTGCCGTCGTCATGCGCGATGTTGCTCCCGGTCCGATCGTCGTTCGAAACATAGCCGCCCCGCCGGGCTACCGCATTCACACGTCCAGGCCCCGACGCGCACGTCACCCGATAGTGCTGGCGCCACTTTCATACCTTCCCCTGCCATCAGGGGGCGCAAGCGCTCCGGAGGCGGGGGAAGGTATGAGTCAGTGGATTTGAGGTGCCGCGTCCGTCGCGAGATGTGCGGACGCCCTTCAGCTCACTTCGGCGCCGACTTGGCGTCGTAGCGCTTCGTCCACTCCGCCAGCACGCGGGCGCGGTTGGTGGCCATCCAGTTGAGGTCGTTCTTGATCATCGCCTTCTCGCCGTCGGCGGGATAGTTGGCGGGGGCGGCCTTGACGTCGGGATGGGCGACGATGGCGTAGTACTTGCCGTAGAGCTCGTTGGCCTTGCGCGAGGCGGCCCAGTCCGCGAGCTTTTTCGCCGCGTCGGCGTTCTTCGTGCCCTTGACGATGGCGGTGGCTTCCATCTCCCAGCCCAGCCCTTCGCTGGGCACGATCAGGTCGATGGGGGCGCCCTTGGTCTTCTCGGAGGCGCCGCGCATGTCGAAGCCGATGCCGATCATGCGCTCGCCGCGGGCGGCCTGCACGCAGGGCGCCGAACCGGAATGGGTGTAGACGCCGATGTTCTCGTGCAGTCTGTCCATGTAGGCCCAGCCCTTTTCCTCGCCCATGGTCTGGAGCCAGGCCGCGATCGTCAGGTAACCGGTGCCCGACGACGCCGGGTTCGGCATCACGATCTTGCCCTTGTAGTCGGCCTTCAGCAGGTCGGCCCAGCTGGTGGGTTTGGGCGCCTTGGTCTTGTCGGCCTCGGCGGTGTTGAAGCAGACCACGGCGAGGAACGCGTCCATGCCGACCCACGATTGCGGGTTCTTGCCGCTGCGGAAGATCGGCTTGAGGCCATCGGCGCCGGCGGGAGTGTAGCCCTCGATCATGCCCTGGGCATCGAACAGCGCGACGCTGCTGGCGGCGAGGCCCCAGATCACGTCGGCGCGCGGATTGTCCTTTTCGGCCAGCAGGCGGGCGGTGATGACGCCCGTGGAGTCGCGCACCCAGGCGATCTCGATGGTCGGGTTGTCGGCCTCGAAGGCCTTCTTGTAGGGTTCGAGCTGGTCGTTCTCGAGCGCGGTGTAGACGGTCAGGCGGGTCTTCTGCGCCCATCCCTCGGCCGCCATGCCGGCCAGCGCCAGCAGCGCCGCGGCGCCCGCGAGGCCACGTTTCGTCCAGGTCGCGATAGCCATCGTGTCGTCTCCCTTTGTTTCCCGTCGGCCGGTCGCGGCGCGCGCGCCAACGCCGGCATTTCGCCGATCGGGCCGGTTCGCCGCAAAAACCTTAGCACCAAGGCAAGGCTTGGCAAGACGCGGCTGTTAGACCGTCCATGTTTCAGGCATGTTTCGGCGGCGGAATTCGTGCCTGTGGAGTGGATGCGATGGACGGAACGCCCCTGGCGGCGTCGCGTGGCGGCGTCGACGTGAACGGATTGATCGGGCGCCACCGCCCTGGTGGACCGCTGGAGCGACCCTTCTATGTCTCGCCGGAGATGTTCGCGGCCGACCTGGCCCGTATCCATTACCGGCAATGGCTGTTCGTCGGCTACGCCTTCATGGTGCCGAAAACCGGCGACTTTTTTACCTATCAGGTCGGCACTGCCTCGGTGATCGTGGTGCGCGGCACCAACGGCGACATCCGCGCCTTCCACAATGTCTGCCGCCATCGCGGCTCGCGGATCTGCTCGACCGAAAGCGGCCACGCGCCGCGCCTGACCTGCCCCTATCACAGCTGGACCTACGATCTCGACGGCGCGCTGTTGCTCGACACCATGCGCGAGTTCGGCGTCGAGCGCGCCACGCTCGGCCTGAAGCCGGTGAAACTGATCGACGCCGGCGGCCTGTTGTTCCTGTCGCTGGCCGACGATCCGCCGGATTTCTCCGAGGCCGCGGCGACCATTTCGCGCAAGATGCGTCCGCACCGCATCGACAAGGCAAAGATCGCCCACCAGGTCGACTATGTCGTGAAGGCCAACTGGAAGATCGTCTTCGAGAACAATCGCGAGTGCTACCACTGCGTCCCCAATCACCGCGAATACAACATCGCGGCCTACGACGTGCAGCGCGACCAGGCGCTGACCGATCCCGTCATGAAGGCGAAAATGGACGGCATCGTGGAACGCGCCAACGCCCGCTTCCGCGCGCTCGGCCTCGACGAGGGCGACGCCATGTCGACCATGACCGGCGCCTTCTGGCGCTGCCACCGCACGCCGGTGGTCGAGGGTTTCGTCACGCAAAGCATGGACGGCAAGCCGCTGTCGCGTCTGATGGGCGACATCGGGGAGTGGGACAGCGGCACCTTGCGCACCACGATCTTCCCGAACTTCTGGCAGCACACCAATTGCGACTACGCCGCCGCGGCGCGCCTGACCCCGATCGCGCCCGACGAGACGCACGTGCGAGCCTGGTGGCTGGTCGACGAAAAGGCGGTCGAGGGCAAGGACTACACGATCGAGCGGCTGTTGCCGATCTGGGATATCACCAACCGCCAGGACTGGGCGATCTGCGATGCCCAGCAGGCCGGCGTGTCCTCGCCCGCCTACGTGCCGGGTCCCTACTCCACCGTGCGCGAACGCAACGTGGCGCAGTTTGTCGACTGGTACCTCGGCGAGATGCGGTCGTGAGCGTTCCCGGTTCGGCCCGGATCGTCGTCGTCGGCGGCGGCGCCGTCGGCTGTTCGATCGCCTATCACCTGGCCAGGCTTGGCCTGCGCGACGTCGTCGTGCTGGAAAAGAGCGGCCTGACGCACGGCTCGACCTGGCACGCCGCCGGCCTGGTCGGCCAGTTGCGCGGCAAGCGCAACCTCACCAGGCTGATGCAGTACAGCGCCCAACTGTACGGCTCGCTGGAGGCCGAGACCGGCCAGGCGGTCGACTGGAAGCCGGTCGGCAGCCTGCGGCTGGCCTCCTCGCGCGAACGCTGGAGCGAGCTGAAGCGCATGGCGACGACCGCGCGGAGTTTCGATTTCGAGCTGCACGCGCTCTCGCCGAAGGAAGCGCTGGAGAAGTTTCCCCTGATGTCGCTGCAAGGCGTGGTTGGCGCGGTGTTCGTGCCCAACGACGGCTCCGTCGATCCCTCCAGCCTGACGCAAGCCTACGCGAAGGGCGCGCGGGCGGCCGGCGTGCGCTTCGTCGAGGGCGTGCTGGTGACCGGCTTCGAGCATCGCGGCCGTCGCGTGAGCCGCGTGCTGACCGACCAGGGCGCCATCGATTGCGAGATCGTGGTCAACGCCGCGGGCATCTGGGCGCGCGACGTGGCGAGAATGGCCGGCGTGCGCGTGCCCGCGGGCGCCGTCGAACACCAGTACGTCGTCACGGAAAAGCGCGACGACCTGCCGAAAAACCTGCCGACCCTGCGCGATCCCGACAAGATTTTCTATCTCAAGCCCGAACCCGGCGCGCTGGCGATCGGTGGCTGGGAACGCGGCACGCCGACCTTCGGCGCGAACGGCGTACCCTTCGCATTCGGCCGCGAACTGCTGCAGCCGCATCAGGAGCGGCTGGAGCAGTTCCTGGTGCCCGCCGCCGAACGCCTGCCGATCCTCAACGACATCGGCATCCGCACGGTGATCAACGGCCCGATCCCGATCTCGCCCGACGGCGAGCCGATCATGGGGCTGGCACCCGAGCGCGACAATTTCTACGTCGCCTGCGGTTTCACCTCGGGGATCGCGGCCTCCGGCGGTGCCGGCAAGGCGATGGCGGAATGGATCGTCGAGGGCGAGCCCGGCATCGACCTGTGGGCCTTCGACGTCCGCCGCTTCGGCAACCACCACATGAGCGCGAAGTACCTCGCGGAACGCTCGGTCGACAGCTACTGGCGCTACTACCAGATCCACTACCCGATCGAGGAACTGACGAGCGCCCGCGGCGGCCGGCGCAGTCCCCTGTACGAAACGCTGAAGGCGCAAGGCGCGGTGTTCGGCTCGCGGTTCGGCTGGGAGCGTCCCAACTGGTTCGCGCCCGAGGGCGTCGCGCCGGTCGACGAGCCCTCGTTCGAGGCGCGGCCGAACTGGTTCGAGCCTGTCGGCGCGGAGTGCCGCGCCGCCCGCGAACGCGCGGTGATCATCGACCAGAGCTCCTTCACGAAGTTCGAAATAGCGGGCCCCGGCGCGCTGGCGGCATTGCAACGCCTCGCCGCCAACGACCTCGACAGGCCGGCGGGGTCGCTGATCTACACCCAGCTGTGCAACGAGCGCGGCGGCATCGAGGCCGACGTCACCTTCGTGCGGATCGACGAGACGCGTTTCTATCTGGTGACGGGAAGCGCCTTCGGCGTGCGCGACATGGGCTGGATCCGGCCGCGATTACCGACCGACGGCTCGGTGACCGTCCAGGAACTCACCTCGACGCGCACCACGCTCAATCTCGCCGGACCGCTGTCGCGCCGCATTCTCGAAAAAGTGGCCGACGGCGACACGAGCGACGCCGCCTTCCCCTACATGAGCGCGCGCCGGCTCCATATCGGCTACGCGCCGGTCTACGCGTTGCGCGTCACCTATCTCGGCGAGCTCGGCTACGAACTGCACATGCCGCAGGAATACACCGCGCACGTCTACGAAATCCTGCGCGAGGCGGGCCGCGAATTCGGCCTCGCCAACGCCGGCTATCGCGCCATCGAATCGCTGCGTCTGGAAAAGCGCTATCTCTACTGGGGCGCCGACATCACGCCGGACTACACGCCGTACGAGGCTGGCCTCGGCTTCGCGGTGTCGCTCAAGAAGAACGTCGACTTCATCGGCCGCGCGGCCCTGGAACGCGCGAAGGCCGAGGGGCCGAAACGCAAGCTGATCACCCTGCTGGTCGACGCGCCGGTTCAACTCTACGGCGGCGAGGCGATCCGGCGCGGCGGCAAGACGCTGGGCGTGACGTCGAGCGGCGGCTGGGGCCATACGATCGGCAAGGCCATCGCGTTCGGCTACGTGCCGATCGAGGAGGCTGGCCACGCCGACTACGAGATCGAGGCCTTCACGCAACGCCACGCCGCGACCCGGATCGACGGCGCCGCCGTCGATCCGAAAGGAGCGAAGATCAGGGCGTGACGGCGCGGTATGTCGCGCGGACTGGACCGGTTTCGGGACCGGTTGAAACGCCGACAATCGAATACGGACCGGGACCGCGCCACCCCGGTGGTCCGACCTTCGCGACGGCACTGCCTGCGCCACGGCCAGTCACGCCCGCCACCGGAGAGGCGCGTTCATGGGCGCTGGCTTTGGGCCGAAATGGTTGGCGCACCAGCGAAAGGTCCAAAACCGGTGTCATCCCGAGCTTGCCGAGGGACCTTTTCTCTTTGTTTCCATGATTCTTTGCGCCCCCGGCTCCGCGCTGAGGTCCCTCACTGCGTTCGGGATGACAGCAGTGGGGTGCAGGCGCCGATGCGTCGAGACGCGAAAATATCGGTTTTCGCTACCGCTGCTGGCTTACGCGCACAGCCTTGCACCAATCCCCGGGCGCACGCCGCAGGCTCAAAGCTAGCGTCGCTGGAGTGGCCTGCTCATGGGAGTTAACCTTGGGCCGAAATGTTTGGCGCACCAGCGAAAGGTCCAAAACCGGTGTCATCCCGAGCTTGCCGAGGGACCTCGATGCGGTAACGCGACCGCACCAAGCCTCGAAGAATCCGGGGTCCCTCGCTGCGCTCGGGATGACATCGGTGGGGTCGCGCGACGGTGCGTAGAGCGATCAGCCCAAGGTCAGCGCCCATCAGCGGCGCGCTCCCGCGCGGTGCGGCTCCGGCGACGATTCCGGCGACTTGAAGATTACTCCAGGAGATCCACATGAACCACGCCGCACGACACGAACTCGCCACGATGCTCGCGACCCTGCGGCGCGAGCATCGTGCCCGCAGTGGGCTCGACGCGCGGCTGGTGCCACCCGACAAGGCGGCCGCCTACGAGGTCGCGGCGCTGGTCGCGGTAGAGCTCGGCTGGCCCGTCGTCGGCTGGAAGATCGCCGCCGCCAAGGCCGAAATGCAGCGCCAGCTGCGCACCGACGCGCCGATCTATGGACGCGTCCTCGCGCCCGGCGTGGTCGAAAGACCGGCGACATTCGAGCACGCGCGGCTGGTCAATCCGATTCCGGAACTGGAATACATCGCGATCCTCGGCCGCGATCTGCCGCCGCGGCCGAGGCCCTACACGGAGCACGAGATCGCTGAGGCGGTCGCCGCGATGCATGTCGGCGTCGAGGTCGCGGAATGCCGCTTCACGCACGACCCGGCCTTCCCGCCGCTGGCCGCGATCCTCGCCGACGGCAGCGGCTCGGGCACGCTCGTGCGGGGACCGGCCATAGCCGACTGGCGTCATCGCGACATCGCAGGCCAGGAGGTCGTTCTCCTGGTCGACGGCGTCGCCCGCCGCCGCGGCAACGCAGGCGATGCGCTCGACCATCCGCTGGTGCCGCTGACCTGGCTGGCCAACGAACTCTCGCGCACCGGCGTGGGCATGAAGGCCGGCGAGGCGATCAGCACCGGCACGCTGACGGGCATGCTAAAGCCGAAAAAAGGCGAACGGCACCTCGCCGATTTCGGCCCGTTCGGCAGCGTCGAGGTGTTGTTCGCCTGACCGCGCGGCTCAGCGTTTCGGCGTCGAGAACTCCAGCGCCTTGTCCGCGACCGTGCCGAAGCGCAAGGTCAGCAGGTCCCTGATGTAGTTCTGGTAGAGCTTCCACGGCCGCTTCGAGCCCTGTTTGGGCAACGTGTCGAGCGAACGCAGGATGTAGTTCGAGGACAGGTCGAGCCACGGCTCGGGCGTCACGTCGGGGTCGCGACGGGGAGCGACGGTCGTCCAGCCGCGCGATTGCATGCGATTCAGCAGCCGGCACATGTGCTCGGAAACAAGGTCGGCCTTCAGGGTCCACGAGGCGTTGGTGTAGCCCGACCACAGCGCGAAGTTGGGCACGCCGGTGAACATCATGCCCTTGTACGTCATCGTGCTGGCCGGATCGATCGCGCGTCCGTCGACCGACAACGCCATGCCGCCCCAGCCCTTGAGCGTCAGGCCGGTGGCGGTGACGACGATGTCGCCGTCGAGTTCCACGCCCGACTTCATTTTCAGGCCGGTCGCGGTGAAGCGCTCGATCTCGTCGGTGACGACCGAGACCTTGTCGCGGCGGATGGCACGGAACAGGTCGGCGTCGGGAATCAGGCACAGGCGCTGGGTCCACGGATTGTAGGTCGGCGTGAAATGCTTGCCGACGTCGTAGTCCGGACCCAGCATCTGGCGCACGCCGCCCAGCAAGAGGCCACGCGCGCGCGCCGGATCGCGCCGGCACAGGCGGTAGAAATACATGCCCATCAGCACGTTCTTCCAGCGCGTCAGCGTGTAGGCGAGCCCCATCGGCAGGCGCCGCCGCAGTCTGTCGGCGAGGCGATCGCGGGCGGGTCGGGCGACGGCGTAGGTCGGCGAGCGCTGCACCATCGTCACGTGCGCCGCGGTTTGCGCCATCGCCGGCACCAGCGTCATGGCGGTGGCACCCGAGCCGATCACCAGCACGCGCTTGCCCGACCAGTCGATGTCCTCGGGCCAGAACTGCGGATGCACGCGCGTGCCCTTGTAGTCGGCCATGCCGGGAAAGTCGGGCAGATAGCCCTTGTCGTAGTCGTAGTAGCCCGAGCAGGCGAACAGGAAGCCGCAGGTCATGCGGACCCGCTCGCCGTCGGGTCGGCGCGCCAGCTCGACGGTCCAGCGCGCGTCGGCCGAGGACCAGGCCGCCGCGACGACCTCGTGGTGGAACCGGATGGCGCGGTCGATCCCGAAATCGCGTGCCACGCCCTCGACATAGGCGCGGATGTCGGCGCCATCGGCGATCGCCTTCTCGCCGGTCCATGGCCGGAACGAGTAGCCGAGCGTGAACATGTCGGAATCCGAGCGGATGCCGGGATAGCGGAACATATCCCACGTCCCGCCGATGGCGCCGCGCGCCTCGACGATCGCGTAGGTCCGGCCGGGGCAGTGCCTTTGCAGATGCCAGGCGGCGCCGATCCCGGACAGGCCGGCGCCGACGATCAGCACGTCGACATGGTCGGGAGGCGCCGGAGGGATTCGATCGTCCATCGGCGATTCATCGGGCATGGCGTCCGCCAAGGCAAGCCACCACTCTACGGTTTCATGAACGCGCCCAGCTGCGGCGAGGACAATGCCCGGTCGAGGAAGCCGAAGCTGCCGTGGTCCTTCACCTCGCGCGCGGCTTCCAGCAATCCGCCCATCGCGGCGCGGTAGAGCGCGGTCGCCAAACTGATGCGGCGCACCCCGGCGGCTTCGAGCGACGCGACGTCGAACGACTTGCCCTTGATGCCGGCCATGAAGCTGAACGGTTTCGAGAGCGACGCGCAGACCTTCTTCACCGCGTCGAGGTCGGGCAGGCCCGGCGCCATCAGCACGTCGGCGCCGACTTTCTCGTAGGCCTGAAGCCGGCGGATCGTCTCGTCGAGATCGGGCGCGCCGCGCAAGAACCCTTCGCAGCGCCCCGTCAGCACGAAGGGCACCGGCAACGATCTGGCGGCCTTCGACGCGGCTTCCATGCGCGCCACCGCGTGGTCGAGATCGTAGGTCCGCGTGCCGCTCCAGTCCTCGATCGAACCGCCGACCAGGCCGACGCCGCACGCCTGGCGGATCGTTTCGGCCGCGTCCTCCGGCGTATCGCCGAAGCCCTGTTCGAGATCGGCCGCCACCGGCAGATCGCATGAGTCGACGATCAGGCGCGCGTTGGCCAGCGACTCCGCGCGACTGACCGCGCCGTCGCGGCGGCCGAGCACGCCGGCCTTGGCACCGCTGGAGGTCGCCAGCGCCTCGAAGCCGACGCCGGCCAGCAGGCGGGCCGAGCCTGCGTCCCACGGATTGGCGATGACGAAGGCGCGCGGCCCCGCGTGCAGGGCCTGGAATTTCGCGGCCTTGTCGGCCTGGCTGACGCTCATGGTGGTTCCCCGTTGCCGCAATCGACGACCGCCGATCCTCGCCGCCGCCGGACCCGCGTCAACCGCTACATTGTCACCACGTCGCCACGGTCAGTTCCGGAACACCGGCTTCAACGCGCTGGTCGGCAGCGTGTCGTTCATCCAGCCGAAACGCCCCGCCTTCATTTCGGCGGCCCCCTTCATGAAGGCCGCCAGCGCCAGCCGCGACAGCGCGCCACCGACGCTGATCCGCTTGACGCCGGCAGCTTCGAGTTCCCCGGCCGTCAGCGATGGATCGGCGGCACTCATGACTACGTTGATGGGCTTGCCGACGGACGCCACGACGGTGCGGATGGTGGCGAGGTCGCGCAAGCCCGGCGCGTAGAGCACGTCGGCGCCGGCCTTCTCGAAGGCTTGCAAGCGCCGGATCGTGTCGTCGAGATCGGCGCGGCCGCGGATCAGGTTTTCGGCCCGCGCGGTAAACGTGAACGGCACCGGCAGCGAGCGCGCCATCTCGACGCCGGCCGCGACCCGTTCGACGGCGTGGTTGAAATCGTAGAGCGCCGAGCCGCTCCAGTCCTCGATCGAGCCGCCGGATATCCCCGCAGCCGCGGCGTCGCGCAGAATCGTGGCGGCCTGCCTCGGATCGTCGGCGTAGCCGTTCTCGAGATCGGCGTTGACCGGCAGATCGGTGGCTTCGGCAATGACGCGGCAATTCTCCAGCAACTCGGCGCGGGAGACGGCGTTGTCGCCGTCGACCCGCCCCAGCGCGTTGGCGAGACCCAGGCTCGTGGTCGCCAGCGCCTCGAACCCCAGCGACGCCAGCAGCTTGGCGCTGCCCGCGTCCCACGGATTGGGCAACAGGAGGAGACCGGAGCGCTCGTGCAGGGCCTTGAACGCGGCACCCTTGTCGGCATTGCTACGCATGACCGTCTCCGATGAAAACGAAAACCTCACCCCGGCCAGGGCAGCGACCAGGTCTTCACGTTGGTGAAGCTCTTCATCGCCTCCAGCACGCCTTCCTTGTAGCCCAGACCGGAGTCCTTGATGCCGCCGAAGGGCGACATCTCGATCCGATAGCCCGGCACCTCCCACACGTTCACGGTGCCGACCTCGAGTTCGTCGACGAAGCGCGTGATGTAGTCGAGCCGGTTGGTGCAGACGCCAGACGACAGACCATAGGCGGTGCCGTTGGAAACACGGATGGCGTCGTCGATGTCCTTGACGCGGATGACCGGGATCGCGGGTCCGAAGGTTTCCTCGCGCACCAGTTCGCAGGCGGGATCGACATGGTCGACCACGGTCGGCGGAAACAGCGCGCCGCGCCGGTCGTTGCCGCACAGCAGCCTGGCGCCGTGGTTGGCGACGGCGTCGTTGACGCGGTTCTGGAACAGGGTCGCGGCGCGCTCGTGGATGACGGTGCCGACGTCGGTCTCGGGATCGAGCGGATCGCCGGCCTTGAGCTTGCGCGCCTTGGCGAGCACGCGTTCGACGAAGGCATCGGCGATCGACGCGACGACGAGGATGCGCTTCACCGCCGTGCAGCGCTGGCCGGAATTTTTCGTGGCGCCCTGCACGGCGAGGTCGGCGGCCTTGTCGAGGTCCGCGTCCTCCATGACGATCAGCGGATCGTTGCCGCCGAGTTCGAGCACGAGGCGCTTGTAGCCGGCGGTCGCGGCGATGTGCTTGCCGACCCGCACCGAGCCGGTAAAGGTCACCAGATCGGCACGCGGATCGGTGATCATCGCGTCGCCGATGTCGGACGGATTGCCGGTAATCACCGACAGCATCTCGGGCGGCAGCCCTGCCTCGTAGAGCGTGTCGGTGAGGAACAGCGCCGTCAGCGGCGTCAGTTCGGTCGGTTTCAGCACGACGCAGTTGTTGGTGGCGAAAGCCGGCGCGAGCTTGTGCGCCACCATGTTGAGCGGATGGTTGAAGGGCGTGATGGCGCTGATGGCGTTGAGCGGCTGGCGCAGGGTGAAAATCTTGCGCGACTTGCCGTGCGGGGTGAGATCGCACGAGAAGGTCTGGCCGTCGTCGAGCAGGCAGAGCTGGCCCGCGAAGGTGAACACGTCGAAGGCGCGGCCGACCTCGTAGAGCGAGTCCTTCAGGCAGAGGCCGGTCTCCAGCGTGATCAGGCGCGACAGCTCCGCCTTGCGCGCCACCAGCAGGTCGGCGGTCTTGAGCATGATCTGCTGGCGCTGGTAGCGGGTCAGTTTCGGCTTGTAGGCGTGCGCGATCCGGAATGCCTCGGCCACCAGTTCCGGCGTGGCGCGCGGCACGGTGCCGACCAGCCGGTTGTCCCACGGATAGCGGACTTCCAGCGTGGCGCCGGTCTCGACCTTGCGGCCCGCGATGCGCAGTTGTTCGTGCCTGACGTCGCTGCCGAGCGGGCGCGTGATCACGTTCATGGTCTTGCCTCAGACGACGAGATTGAGCGCCAGATCGAAGGCGTCGAAATTGCGCCAGCGCCGGCCCGGATGCTCGCCCGCGAGCTTGCGGTTGCAGATCAGCGGCACCTTCTGCTCCGACACGCCGCCATGGCTGCGCAGCGGCTCGGTCAGGCCGGAGAGATCGTGTCGGGCGGCGCTGGTGCCCAGCACCTTGTGCTTTGTCGACACCACGACGAGATCGCCCAGCCGGTCCGGCGGCAGTTCGTAGCGGGCGCACGCCTCCGCCCTGGGCAACGCCGCCTCGATGCCAGGGATCGCGCGCAGCTTCGCCGCCATCGCCTCGACCGGTTGGCCAGCCGGCAAATAGACCACCGCGAAGGAACCCAGCGCGCCGTGATGCACCACGTAGGGGTCGGTGATCGGCAGGATCACGCGCGCCGCGCCCGTGCCGAGCCAACCGTCGAACAGGTCCTGGAGATAGATCACGTCGGGTTGGCCGTCCGAACCATGCTTGGCGTTCATGCCGTGGTCGGCGGTCAGCACGATGGTGCAACCCATGGCGTCGAGCTTGCCCATGTAGCCATCCATCATGGCGTAGAAATCGTTGGCGACCGGCGTGCCCGGCGCGTGCTTGTGCTGGATGTAGTCGGTGGTCGAGAGATACATGACCGGCGGCCGGTCCCGCTCCATGAGTTTCACGCCGGCGGCGAACACGAATTCCGACAGCGCGGCGCTGTAGACATCCGGCACGGCCATGCCGACCAGCGCGTTGACGTTCTCGATGCCGTTCTCCGCGAGGCTCGCCTTGTCCGATTTTTCCGACGAAAAGCTGCAGGCGCGACCGGGCGCCAGTTCCAGCCCCTTGCCGAGCAGGCCGCGCAGCTTGTCCTTGGCGGTCACCACGGCGATCCGGCAGCCGGCGCGCTGGAACGCCGGGAACAGCGTCTCCACGCGCAGGAACCTGGGATCGTTCATCATCACTTCCTTGCCCGTGTCGGGGTCGAGGAAGTAGTTGCCGCAGATGCCGTGGACGGCGGGCGGCTGGCCCGTCACGATCGACAAATTGTTGGGATTGGTGAAGGTCGGCACCACGCAATCGGCCACGATCGAGGTGCCCTCGCGCAACACCCGCGCGAACCATGGCGCCCGGCCGGCCTCGACGGCGCGTTCGATGTAGCCGGGCTCGGAACCGTCGATGCAGACCACGACCGTCGGCCGCGTCGGCAAGCGATAGGACCGGCCGTTGACGTCGATGCTGCCGGTGGCCGGCATGAGACTGTCGGGTGCCATGGCGATCTCCTCTATTCCGCGGCCATCGCCGGCGAACCGACGGCGACGCCAAGTTCGTCCAGCACTTCGCGTACCGCCGTCAGCGCGCCGCGCATGTCGGCGGGATACAGCCGGCCGATGCAGCCCATGCGGAAGCTGTCGGCGACGGTCAGCTTGCCCGGGTAGATCACGTAGCCGCGGTCCTTGAGCCCGTCGTAGAAGCGCTGGAACGCGAAGTTCGGATCGGTCGGCATGTGGAAGGTGACGATGATCGGCGCCTGCAACGCGTCGGGCAGCAGCGTGCGGAAGCCGAGCGCCCGCATGCCCTCGATCAGCACCCTGCCGTTTTCGCGGTAGCGCCCGCCGCGACCCGCGACGCCACCCTCGGCCCTGTGCTCCTCGATGGCGCGGCCGAGCGCCACGATGACGTGGATCGGCGGCGTGAAGCGCCACTGACCGTTCTTGCGGAAGCCTTCGTGCTGGTCGTGCAGATCGAGCACCAGGGTCGTGGCGTTGCCGGCGCAGGCCGCCAGCGCCTCCTCGCGGCAGACCACGAAGCCGAGTCCGGGCACGCCCTCCAGGCACTTGTTGCTGGAGGCCGCCAGCGCGTCGTAGCGCACCGCGCTGGCGTCGATCTCCAGCGCGCCGAACGCGCTCATCGAATCGACCAGCAGACGCCGGCCACGCTTCGCCACGATGTCGGCGATCTCGCGAATCGGATTGAGGATGCCCGACGTGGTCTCGCAATGAACCGCGAAGACGTGGGTGATGGCGGCGTCGCCCGCCAGCATCGCGTCGAGTCTGGCGAGATCGGGCGGCGTGTCCTCGGGCGTCTCCAGCACGGCGACCGCGCGGCCGGCGGTCTTGGCGATCCTGATGGCGCGCTGGCCGTAGGCGCCGTTGACCAGCAGCAGCAGCTTGCCCGCGCGCGGCACGAAGCTGGTGATCATCGCCTCGACGGCAAAGGTGCCGCTGCCCTGCATCGGCACGGTGACGTGGGTGCCGACGCCACCGGCGATCTCGACGATGCGATCCATCACCATCCGGTTGATGCGGATGAACGCGGCGTCGCGGGAGCCCCAGTCGTGCACCATCGCCTGCTTGACGGTGCGCGACGTGGTGAGCGGCCCCGGCGTCAGCAGCAGGGCGTCGCCGGTCTCGGAGGCCGCGACGTGGGAAGGCACAGGCATGGCAACCTCGTCGGTGTCCGGCGATGTCGCCGTTTCGGCCAAGGTCGGCTATCGCAAGCCATCAATCCAATATATAATTTTAATACGATCCATCGGTTACACGGATATGACGCTGCTCCCGACGATCCCCCGCGCGCCATGACCCCCAGCCAGTTGCGCGCGTTCCATCTCGTCGCCGTCGCCGGCGGCTACACCGGTGCCGCGCGCGAGGCCAACGCCAGCCAGGCCAACCTGTCGGGCCAGGTTCTGGCGCTGGAGCGCGCCTACGACGTGCGGTTGTTCGACCGGCTTGGACGCGGCGTGCGGCTGACGGACACGGGCCAGCAATTGTTCTCACTGACCGGCCGTCTGTTCGCGCTGGAGGACGAGGCGCGCGCCCTGCTCGCGGGCGAGAGCGCGCCGACGCGCGGTCATTTGCGCATCGCCGCCGACAGCGCCCATCACGTGGTGCCGCTGATGAGCGCCATCCGCGCCGCCCATCCCGACGTCACTTTCGCGCTGGCGATCGACAACTCCGACGCCGTGCTCGACCGCCTCGCCCGCTACGACGCCGATGTCGCGGTCACCGCGCGCGGCGTGTCGGACCCGAAGCTGAGCGCCGTCCGCATCCGGTCGGACCGGATCGTGCTGTTCGCGCCGCGCGGCCACCGGCTGGCCGGGCGCCGCCGGGTGTCGCTGAAGGTCCTCGACGGCGTCGATCTGGTGTTGCGCGAACGCGGCTCGATCACGCGAGAGGTGCTGGAACGGGCAATGGCGGCGGCCGGCGTGCGGCCCGCGCGCATCACCGAGGTCGAGACCCGCGAAGGCGTGCGCGAGGTGGTGGCCGCCGGCTTCGGCATCGGCGCGGTGTTCGAAAGCGAGTTCGCCGGCGACGACAGGCTGGTCGGCCTGCCGATCGCCGAACCCGGCCTCGACGTGGCGGAGTACGCGGTCTGCCTGCGCCAGCGTCGCCGTCTGCCGCTGGTGCGCGCCTTCATGGAGGCAGCCGAGCAGTCCGGTTGAACACTGGACCGTGGCTGGCCGCGTCCGCACCGCGAGGGCTCGATATTTCGCGGCTTGCGCCCTTGCGGGCATGTCGGGCTCAATCGCCGCGACACGCGCCACGGCTCGCCACGAGGGGAAACGACCATGCAGACCACCACCATCACGCCCATCATCAGGGAACTCGCGAGCGGCCTGCAGTTCCCGGAAGGCCCCGTCGCCATGCCCGACGGCTCGGTGCTGCTGGTCGAGATCCGCCGCCAGACGCTGACCCGCGTCGCGGCCGACGGCAAGGTCAGCGTCGTCGCCAATCTCGGCGGCGGTCCCAACGGGGCGGCGATGGGACCCGGCGGCAAGATCTACGTCACCAACAACGGCGGCTTCGACTGGATCACGCTGCCCGACGGCCACATGTTTCCCGGCACGACGCCGGCCAGCTACAAGGGCGGCTCGATCCAGGTGGTCGATCCGGAGACCGGCAAGTTCGAGACCCTCTACGACTCGTGCGAGGGCAAGAAGCTGAACGGCCCCAACGATCTGGTGTTCGACGACGCCGGCGGCTTCTGGTTCACCGACCTCGGCAAGACGCGCGCCCGCGACAACGACCGCGGCGCGGTCTACTACGCGAAGGCGGATGGGTCGAAGATCGAGGAAAAGATTTTCCCGCTGGAGCGCCCCAACGGCTGCGGCCTGTCGCCCGACGGCAAGTGGCTCTACGTCGTGGAAACCCCCACCGCGCGCTGCTGGGCGTTCGAACTGTCGGGGCCGGGCGAGATCAAGTCCGCCAACGGCGCCTATCGCGGCGAAAAGGGCAAAGTGGTAACGGGCCTCGGCGGCTACCAGATGTTCGATTCGCTGGCCGTCGATTCGGCCGGACACGTCTGCGTCGCCACCCTGATCACCGGCGCCGTCAGCGACATCTGGCCCGACGGCAGCCGCGTCGACCAGTACAAGCTGCCCGACCCGATGGTCACCAACGTCTGCTTCGGCGGCCAGGACCTGCGCACCGCCTACGCGACGCTGTCGATCACCGGCAAACTGGTGTCGTTCGAATGGCCGCGCCCGGGTCTGGCGCTCGAGTATCTGAACAAGCGCTGAGCCAACGACGACGGCGGTACGTCGCGCCGCCGTCGTCCGCTCACCCCTTCGCGAGCTTGCGCACCGCCGCCGAGGCGGCGATGGCGCCGCCGGCATAGGCCTCGTGGTTGGCCTCGACCTCGTCGAGCTTGTAGAGGTAGTTGACCATCAGCCCGTGGGATTGTTCGAGCCCGTTGGCGCTCGTATCGCCCAGCCAGTTGAGCCGCTCCACCCGCGCGCCGTTGCTGAGATGGAAGTGCGCCACGCGATCGAGCGCGCGACCATCGCGGGTCTCGCGGCCGAGATAGCGCGCGGCCAGTCTGGTCAGGACCGGTCGTAGCGCAGCCTGGAGGGCGATGTCCTCGTGCCAGCCGGGGCGGTCCAGCAGGGTCCGCGTCATCGACGGATCGTCGGCGGTACAGTAGCCGCGCAAGGACTCGCGCTCCGCGTCCGCAAGCAACCCGTCGCTCTCGGCGGCGATGGCTTTGTCGAGCCAAACACGGAAGCCCGGCATCGGCGAGAGCGTCGCGAAGATTTTCAGGTTCGGCAACTCGGCCTGGAGTTCGGCGGCCACCCGCTTGATCAGGAAGTTGCCGAAGCTGACGCCGGCCAGCCCGTCCTGGCAGTTCGAGATCGAATAGAAGATCGCGGTATCGGCGGTGGCGGGATCGCGCGTCGGCGCCCTGGGATCGAGCAGCCGGCGCACGTCGCCCGCCATGCCGTCGACCAGCGCCACCTCGACGAAAATCAGCGGCTCCTCGGGCATGCGGGGATGAAAGAACGCGAAGCAGCGTCGGTCGGAATCGAGCCGGTTCTTGAGGTCGCGCCACGAGCGGATGGCGTGCACCGCCTCGTAGGCGACCAGCTTCTCCAGCAGCGATGCCGGCGCGTTCCAGTCGATGCGCGCCAGATCGAGGAAGCCGACGTCGAACCACGTCGCCAGCACGCCGCGCAAACCGTCGGCCAGGGCCGCCACGGCCGGTTCCCTGCGACCGAGCCGCAGCAACTCGCCGCGCAGGTCGACGACGAATTTTACCCCCTGCGGCAAGCCCACGAACTGGGCCAGCAGGCGCACGGCCGGCGGCTCCAGCGCCTGGCGCAGTCCATTGGCGGCGGCGACGCGCGCGGCCGTGTCGGCTGCGGCCTCGCTCCAGCGGGCGACGGCGTGGTCGACGGCGGCCGCGGACAGGCCGTAGTCTCGCGCCAGCGTCAGCAGGAACCGCGCTCGTCCGGCCGCCGACAGCCCGAGATAGGCGCGCCCGAGATCGGCCGCGCGGGCACGCATCGCCGTCTCGCCGCCGGGTCCGGACAGACAAGCGTCGATCCGCGCCTTCAGACGCGGAATATCCTCGTCGGGCAGATCGGGGCGGAACGGCGCGTCCGGCGCGCCACGCCCAGCGACGTCGCGAAAGGCGCGCGCGACGCGATCGAGGGCGCGGTCGATGACGCGCGATAGCGGCAAAGCCATGGTCGAACTCCTTCGCGCCAGTATCGCTCAGGAAGCGTGCCATTGTCGTGGCCGTGTACGCGAGGCTGCGGCCCCTTCGCTGGTCCATGCATGGCGCCGATGCCGCCAGCGCCGGGCCTGCGGCTTCGACTCGTCATCCGCCCGGTGATATGCAGCGACCATCGACGAAATCGGGCGCGAGGCGCCAATCCGGGAGAACCAGCATGACCGACGCCTTCATCTGCGACACGGTTCGCACGCCGTTCGGCCGCTACAATGGCGGCCTCGCGCCGATGCGCGTCGACGACCTCGCGGCGCTGCCGATGAAGGCGCTGCTGGAGCGCAACAAGGAAGTCGACTGGGGGGCGGTCGACGACATCGTCTATGGTTGCGTCAACCAGGCGGGCGAAGACAACCGCAACGTCGCGCGCATGGCCGGCCTGCTGGCCGGCCTGCCGATCGAGGTCGGCGGCGCGACCGTCAACCGCCTGTGCGGCTCGGGCATCGAGGCCGCCGGCATGGCCGCGCGCGCCATCCGCACCGGCGACGCACAGCTGATGATCGCGGGCGGCGTCGAGGGCATGACGCGGGCACCCTACGTGATGGCCAAACCGGAAGCCGGCTTCGATCGCTCGATGAAGCTGGAAGACACCGTGATCGGCTGGCGCTTCGTCAATCCCGCCATGAAGGCCCGCTATGGCGTCGACGCCATGGGACAGACCGCCGAGAACGTCGCCCAGGAACACCAGATCAGCCGCGTCGACCAGGACGCTTTCGCCTATCGCAGCCAGCAACGCTGCAAGAAGGCGAGCGAGGCCGGCTTCTTCAAGCGGGAACTGATTTCGGTCACCGTGAAGAAGGGCAAGACCGAGAGCGTGATCTCGGCCGACGAGCATCCGCGCTTCGACACCACGATGGAAGGCCTGAGCAAGCTGCCGGCTGCCTTCCGCGACGGCGGTTCGGTGACGGCGGGCAATTCCTCGGGCATCAACGACGGCGCCTGCGCCATGCTGATCGCGTCGGCAAAAGCCGCCGCCGCCAACGGCCTGAAGCCGCGCGCCCGCATCCTCTCGACCGCCGCGGCCGGCGTGCCGCCGCGCGTGATGGGCATCGGCCCGGTGCCGGCCGCCCGCAAGGCGCTGGAGATCGCCGGCCTCAAGATCACCGACATGGACGTGGTCGAACTGAACGAAGCCTTCGCCGCCCAGGGTCTGGCGGTGATGCGCCAGCTCGGCCTCGCCGACGATGCCGAGCACGTCAACGCCAACGGCGGCGCCATCGCGCTCGGCCATCCGCTGGGCGCCAGCGGCGGCCGCCTGATCATGACGGCGCTGAACCAGCTCGAGGTCACCGGCGGCCGCTACGCGCTCTGCACCATGTGCATCGGCGTCGGCCAGGGCATCGCGATGGTGATCGAACGCGTCTGAGCGCCTCTCCGCCGGACCGACCCGAAGGGGCGCCGCGCGGCGCCCCATTTTCGCAGGTCTCCGCCGTCGCGTGCATCGCGTCCGCGCCCCGACTATTCTCCGCCCATGTCCAGAACCATCGCCATCGTCGGCGCCGGACCGTCGGGGTTCTACGCCCTCGACGGCCTGACCCGCGCCCTGCCCGACGCGCGGATCGACCTGATCGACCGTCTGCCGACGCCCTATGGCCTCGCGCGCTTCGGCGTCGCGCCCGATCACCAGGGCACCAAGGCGGTGACGCGCCAGTTCGATCGCTTGCTGGCGAAACCCGGCGTGCGCTTTCTCGGCGGCGTCGAGATCGGCCGCGACGTATCCCTCGCAGAACTGCGCGGCCTCTACGACGCGGTCCTGATCGCCAGCGGCTGTCCGCGCGACCGCAAACTCGGCATTCCGGGAGAAGACCTGCGCGGCGTCCATGGTTCGGCCGCCTTCACGGCGTGGTTCAACGGTCATCCCGATTTGGCCGATCTGGCGCCGCCGTTGGCCGACGCGCGGTCGATCGCCGTGATCGGCAACGGCAACGTCGCCATCGACGTCGCCCGCGTGTTGGCGAAGACGGCCGACGAGATGGCGAAATCCGACATCGCGCCGCATGCATCCGCGCTGATCGCGGGGGCCGATATCGTCGCCATCGGAATGCATGGTCGACGTGGCCCGGCCGAGGCGAGCTTCACCAACAACGAACTGGCCGAGCTTGGCCGCCTGCACGACCGGGCGCCGGTCGTGGCGGCCGCCGATCTCGAGGGCGTCGCGCCATCCGATGCCGATCCGACCCCCGAGCGCCTGCGCAAGCAGAAGAACATCGACATCCTGCGCGGCTTCGCGAGCGGCGCACCGAGCGACCGCAAGCGCGCCCTGTCGTTCGGTTTCCACCACACGCCGGTCGCCCTGCACGGCGTCGAGGGCCGCGTGCGCGAGCTCGAACTGGCCGACACGCGCGATCCGTCCCGGCGCCGACGGATCGCCGCCGATCTCGTCGTCACCTGCATCGGCTACGATTTCGACGGCCCGCCGGGCCTGCCGCTCGACCGCGGCCGCCTCGCCAACGACGAGGGCCGCGTGCGCGGTCTGTCCGGCGTCTACGTCGTTGGGTGGGCCAAACGCGGCCCCAGCGGCACCATCCCGACCAACCGCGCCGACTCGCTGGCGGTGGCGGAAAGACTGGTCGCCGACCTCGCGACGGCGGGTTCGTCGGAGCCCGGCCCCGCAGCGCTCGACGCGCTACTCGCGGCGCGCGGCGTCGTGGTCACCGACACCGCCGGCTGGCGCCGGATCGAGATGGCGGAGAACGCGGGCGGCCTCGCGGAAGGCCGGCCGCGCGTGAAGCTGGCGACGTGGGACGCCTTGCGCGCGACGGCTAGTCCAGCCTGACCGCCCAGCCCTTCAACGCTTCCGAGCTCGGCGGATAGCGGTCCATCACGCGGGCGTCGTGGCCGGGCACGACCATGTCGAGGCGGCCGTCGGCGAGCTTCTTGAGCTTGTCGTAGCCGGCCAGCATGTCGGCCACGTTGTAGACGATGGCGAAGAGTTTATCCTCCTCGACGCCCCAGTAGTAATGCGCGGCGTCCGAGGCCAGCACCAGCCAGCCATTGCGGGTCCACACGCGCACCGACTGGATGCCCGCGGTGTGGCCGCCGATGTGATGCACGCTGAGGCCGGGCACGAGTTCCTCGTCGCCGTCGTGGAACACCACGCGATCGCCGTAGAGATGGCGCACCATGGCGACGACTTCCTCGACCTCGTAGGCATGCCGGAACGGCTTCTTCGCCATGTGCCGGCCGGTGGCGAAATTCATCTCCTTGTCCTGGAGATGGTAGCGGGCGTTGGGGAACATCGCCCAGCCACCGACATGGTCGTAGTGCAGATGCGTGACGATCACGTCCTCGACCTTGGCGGCGTCGACGCCGAGATCGGCCAGCGTCAGCGCCGGGCTGCGCATCAGCTTGCGGCCGCGCTTGCCGCCGACCTCCTCGCTGAAGCCGGTGTCGATCACGAAAGGCTTGCCGCCGATCAGCCGCTTGCCGTCCTCGCCGAGCGGAATCGCGACCCAGACGAAATAGTCCATGGGATGATCGCCGTCGTGCGGATCGGCCATGATCTGCACCTCGTAACCCTTGCGCGGCAGATGGCCATATTTGCAGGCATGGACTTCGTAGGTCGGCGGCTTGGTCATGATCTCTCCGGGCTGTCGCATTCGTGGCGGCAATCATTGTCGAGGCGGCGGCGGCGGGCAACAGCGGCGTTCGGCACGGGCTGACGGGCGGACCGGAATGTGTTACGATTCATCCCATGATCGACATCGATCTCCTCGCGCGGCGAATTCGGCGCCCGGCTCCCATGGGAGTCCGGGTCGCGCGCCTTTTCGCCTTTGAATCGTTCGAGGAATCCGTCGATGTCCACCGCCGCCGCCCGGCCGGCTGAAGCCGAAACCCGCTCCCGCCATCGATTTTCGCTGCTGGCGGATCCAGCGCCCGACGTGTTGTCGCGCGCGCTGGCGTTTTTCGCCAAGCGCTGCGTGACGCCCGCGTTGGTCCTCGCCCGCGTCGAGAACGACACCTTGCGCGTCGACATCGAGACCCGCGATCTCGACGACGAGGTCGCCGACCACGTCGCGCTGTGTCTGGCGCAGATCGTCGGCGTGCGCGAGGCCGGTCTGGACCGGTAACGCTCAGGCGGCGGCGCGGTCCGCCAGCGCGCGCTGGCGCGGCACGGTGCGCAGATGGCCGCCGAGCGAGGCGCCGGGGATGGTGGCGAGTCCGTCGCAGGCGATCAGCAGGCGCGAGAGGTCGACGCCGGTCGCCACGCCCATGTTCTCGAACGCGAACACCAGATCCTCGGTCGCGGTGTTGCCGGTGGCGCCGGGCGCGAAGGGGCAGCCGCCGAGCCCCGCCGCCGAGGAGTCGAACACGCGGATGCCGGCTTGCCAGGCCGCCAGCGCGTTGGCGACGCCGAGGCCGTAGGTGTCGTGGCCGTGGAAGGCGAAGGTCAGCGATTCGTCGTCGAAACGCTCGACCGCACCCGTGCAGAGATCGGCGATCTGGTCGGGAAAAGCGCGGCCGGTCGAATCGCACAGGCCGATCTCGCAGAACGGCAGCAGCGACACGACCTTGTCGAGCACCCGGTAGACCTTGTCGGGCGCCGTGCGGCCCAAGGTCGGGCAATCGAACGAGGTCGCCAGGTTGAAACGCCAGTTGATCTCGAGGTCCGACAAGGCCTCGACGGCGCGCGCGAAATCGGCCAGCGATTCATCGACCGTGCGGTTGACGTTGGACTTGTTGTGCCACTCGGACGCCGAGATCACCCAGACGATCTCGCGCACCCCGGCATCGACCGCGAGGCGGGCGCCCTTCTCGTTGGGCACCAGCACCGACAGGCGCGTGCCCGGTCGCGCGCCGATGGCCTTCACGACCTCGCGCGTGTCGGCGAGCTGCGGAATGGCTTTCGGGCTGACGAAGGAGCCGATCTCCATCCGCCGCAGGCCGGTGCCGAGCAGCGCCTGGACGTGCGCGATCTTCGTCGCCGTCGGGATGAAGGGGCCGATTGGCTGGAAGCCGTCGCGCGGCGCCACCTCGACGATCTGGACGTCGCTCATATCGCTTTCTCCTCGCGCAGCGTCTGGATCTCGCCTGCGGCGAGTCCGAGCAGGCCGCCATAGATGTCGTCGTTGTGCGCTCCCACCGCCGGCCCCGGCCAGCGGATGGCGCCCGCGCCGCCCGGACCATCGAAACGCGGCACGATGCCGGGATGCAGGACGGGTCCAAGCAGCGGATCCTCGACCCGGCGCACGAAATCGCGCGCCGCGAACTGCCGGTCCTCGGCCGCGTCCTTGACCGTGTAGACGCGCGAGGCGGGAATGTCGGCCACCGCCAGTTTCGCTTCCGCCTCGCCGACGTCGAGCGTGGCGACCCAGTCACCGATCAGGCCATCGAGTTCGCGGGCGTGGGCGCAGCGCGCGCCGTTGTCGCGGAAGCGGGCTTCGCTCGCGAGCGCCGGCGCGCCCATCAGCTCGCACAGTTTACGGAACAGCGGATCGGAGTTGGCCGCAATCAGGAGCCACGCGCCGTCGCGACTGCGGTACGCATTGCTCGGCGCGTTGGTCGGCAGCGTCGAACCGGTCGGCTGGCGCACGGTGCCCAGCGCGCCGTATTCGGTCAGGCAGCCTTCGAGCAGGCTGAAAACGGACTCCGTCAGGGCCGCGTCGACGCTCCGCCCGGAGCCACCGAATCGCGCCTTGCGCCAGAGTGCCGCCATCAACCCGAACGCGGCATAGAGCGCCGTCACGCTGTCGCCCAGCGACACGCCCGTCCGCACCGGCGGCAGGTCGGTCATGCCCGGCGGATAGGCCGTCAGATGACGGATGCCGCCCATCGCCTCGCCGATCACGCCGAAGGCGGCGCGGTCGCGGTAGGGTCCGTCCTGGCCGAATCCTGAAATGTGCACGACCATCAGGTCGGGATTGGCCGAGCGCAACGTGTCGTCGTCGAAGCCCAGACGCGCCAGCTGGCCTGGCCGGAAATTCTCGATCACCGCGTCGCAGGCGCGCGCCAGATCGAGCACGATGTCCTTCGCGCGCGCGTGCTTGAGGTCGAGCGTGACGCAGCGCTTGTTGCGGCCATGCACCGACCACCACAGCGACTCGCCGTTCAGCCGCTCGCCCCAGCCGCGCACCGGATCGCCCTTGCCCGGCGGCTCAATCTTGATCACGTCGGCACCGAGATCGGCCAGCAAGCGACCGCAGAAGGGTGCCGCCACGAAGTGCCCGATCTCCAGCACGCGCAGACCCGACAACGGTCCCGCGCTGCTCGCGGCGTCAGACATCGCAGGTGAATTGCATATGGCGCCGCCTTTCATTCCCCTCTCCCCCGTCATCGGGCCAGGGTATCTACCCATCTCCGTTCGCGCCGAAAATGCATTGTGCCGCAGCGACTTCTTCCCTTCCCCCGCCGGCGGGGGAAGGGGAGAAGATACTGCGGCGCAGGCTTTTCTCGGCTGGGGTCGAGATGTGTAGATGCCCTCGCGAAGACGGGGGAGAAGGGCATGAGAGGCAAAAATGGGCACCAGACGGATATCGGATTGCGCCGGTTGGAGTTCCCGCGCACACGCAATCGCCCTGTCAGACATCGTAGGTCGAGACCTCGACCAGATTGCCGTCGGGGTCGCGGAAATAGATCGACCGGATCGGCCCCGTGGCGCCGCTGCGCACGACCGGGCCGACCTCGATGGCGACGCCACGACTTTCGACGTGCGCCTGCATGTCGGCGAGCGGTCCCGCAGCGATCAAGCACAGATCGCCGGAGCCCGCGGTTGGCCGCAGCGCCACCAGCTTCATGTCGCGGCCAACCTCGTGGAGATTGATCTTCTGCCGCCCGAAGCTAAGCGCCTTGCGCCCGTCGCCGAAGCTGATCTCGGCCATGCCGAGCACCTCTACGTAGAAGGCGATCGAGGCGTCGATGCTGGCGACGGTCAGCACCAGATGGTCGAGGCGGTCGATCATCGCGTCATTCCAGCTTGATGCCGGCGTCGCGGATGGTCTTGCCCCAGAAGTCCACTTCCTTGACCACGAAAGCGCCGAACTCCGCCGGACTCCAGTCGTGGCCGAACAGCCCGAGATCGGCGAGCTTCGCTTTCATCTCGGACGAGGCCGCGATCTTGCGCATCGCGGCGTTGAGCTTGTCGACCAGTTCCTTCGGCGTGCCCGCCGGCGCGAACAGCGCGAACCACGCTTCCAGCGTGAAGCCCGGCAGGCCGGCCTCCTCGGTCGTCGGCACGTCGGGGAACGACGGCAGCCGCTTGCCGCTCGCCAGCGCCAGGCCCTTGATGGCGCCGCTGCGCACGTGGGCGGCGATCGAGGGCGGCGTCACGACGAACACCTCGATCTGGCCCGCCAGCAGATCCTGCGAGGCCGGTCCGGAGCCCTTGTAGTGGACAGCCGTCAGGTCGAGCCCGGCTGCCTTGTTCAACATCACCGCGCCGATATGCGGAATGCTGCCCGGCCCGACCGTGGCGGCGTTGAGCTTGCCGGGATTGGCCTTGGCGTAGGCAATGAACGATTTCAGATCGGTCGGCGGCAGCTTTTTCGCGATGGTGATCAGGTGCGGCGCCATCGCGGCCATCGCGACCGGCGCGAAGTCCTTGATCGGGTGCCAGTTCAGATCCGGAATCAGCGCCGGATTGGCGACGTGCGTGCCGGAATACTGCATCAGCAACGTGTGGCCGTCGGGTTTGGCCCGCGCCGCCGCGAGCGTGGCGATGTTGCCGTTGCCGCCGCCCTTGTTGTCGATGAGAATCTGGCGGCCGATCTCGCGCGACAGCGGTTCCGCGAACAGCCGCGCCACGATGTCGGTACCGCCGCCGGGTGGTGCGGGAATCAG
Source organism: Caenispirillum bisanense (assembly GCA_945878895.1). Lineage (GTDB taxonomy): Bacteria > Pseudomonadota > Alphaproteobacteria > Reyranellales > Reyranellaceae > CAMDVZ01. The sequence continues at coordinate 28,752 of CAMDVZ010000004.1, forward strand.
GATCGAGATCGGCTTGTCCTGCCAGGTCTGGGCGGCGACCGTGCCGATCCAGGACGTGGCGAGAAGGGCCGCCAGCGCGGCCATGGTCTTGCGCATCGTGGTCTCCGTGTTCCGTTGGTTGCGCCCGATCAGGTCATCGGCGGCATGACGATCTTCGCGTAGGCCGGCCGCGTCGTCAGCCGGTCGTACCAGGCGCGCAGATTCGAAAGGTCGGGCAAGTCCTTGCGCTCGAACGACAGGTTGAACCAGCGGTACGCCATGGCACCGACCGGGATGTCGCCCATCGTGAATTGCGCGCCCGCCACGTAGCGCCGGTTGGCGAGATGGCCATCGAGCCGCTTCCACAGATCGGCGGTCGCCACGCGCGCCTTCTCGATGGCGTCGAGGTCGCGCTTCTCCGGCGGCGTGCGCACGAGGCCCCAGAACAGGACCGTCATGCCGCCCTGGATGGTGCTCAGCTTCCAGTCCATCCAGCGATCGGCCTCGCCGCGCGTTTTCGGATCGAGCGGCCACAGCGTGCCCTGGGCGTGGATCGACGCGAGGTAGCGCACCACCGAATTCGATTCCCACAGCGTGTAGCCGTTGTCGTCGATGGTCGGCACGACGCCGTTGGGGTTCATCGCCCGGTACCAGGGCTGGTCGTTGCCGCCGAAGGCGCCGCCCACGTCGGTGCGCTCGTAGACGAGGCCGCATTCCTCGGCGCACCACAGCGCCTTCTGGACGTTGATCGAATTGGCCCGGCCATGGATTTTCAACATGTCGCTTCTCCGCTCACTCGCGCCGCCAGGCGCCGTCCCTGGGGACAAGACGATAGTCCTTCCGGCGACCCGCCAGCGTTTCCGCCACGAGGATCGCCCCGCCGTCGGACGCCCAGCCAAGGCGGTAGACGATGTCCGGGTTCTCGTCGGGCTTCCAGTCGACTTTATCGGGGACGGCCCGCTCCGGCGCAATCGACGTCACCGACAATTCGCGGCCATTGAGCTGCTCGTCGCGGAAGCCGAAGGCGCGGCGCCGGTCGGGCGAGAAGACCGGTTCGGCCACGATCGACGTCATCGCGCCGGTCGTCGCCGAGATCAGCCAGTAGAACTCGAACTCGTTCATGGTCACGCGCACGGCGTAGTGGTTGGTCGCCGTCGGCGCGTCGACGAGGGCATGGAAGCGGTCGCCGTCGAGGAAGGCCGCGCCCGCGACGCCCTGGTCGAACAGCTTGAGCACCCGGCCGCCCGCCAGCGCCAACATCAACACGCCGCCGGAACGCGCGGCCGACATTGGCGGCGCGGCGGAAACCGACCGCAGGTGTCGCGCGTCCGCCTCCCACGACGTGCGTGACACCGGGGGTGTCGCCGCGCGGTCGACTTTCGCCAGATCCTTCGGTGTCGCCCACCCGAACGGATCACCCGGCTCGATCACGACGTTCGACACCACGGCTGCCCGTGGCGGCACCACGGTCCACGTCTCCTGCCCGTGGCCGCCAGCCGCCGGCACCGTCAGCAACAAGCAAACCAGCAGCGTTCGAACGAAAGACATACGCCCGTTGCCTCAGTGCGCCGCCGCCCAGCTGTCGCCGACGCCGACCTCGACCACCAGCGGGATCGACAGGCGGGCGGCGTTTTCCATCGTCGCCTTGACGATTCCCTTCGCCGTGTCGACCTCGCCGTCGGGCGCCTCGAACAGCAGTTCGTCGTGGACCTGCAACAGCATGCGGGTCTTCAGGTTGGCGGCGGCCAGCGCGGCGGGCATGCGGATCATGGCGCGCTTGATGATATCGGCGGCGCCGCCCTGCAAGGGCGCGTTGATGGCGGCGCGTTCGTGGAAGCCGCGGCGGGCGGGGTTCTTGTCGTTGATGCCCGCGAGGTGGATCTTGCGACCGAACGGGGTGACGACGTAGCCGCGCTCGCGACAGAATCTTCGGGTGCGGTCCATGTAGTCGCGGATGCCGGGATAGCGCTCGAAATAGGCCTCGATGTAGCGCCGTGCCTCGCCCTGGGCGACGCCGAGCTGGGCCGCCAGGCCGAACGCCGAGATGCCGTAGATGATGCCGAAATTGATCGCCTTGGCCTGACGGCGGACCATCGGGTCCATGCCCTCGACCGGCACGCCGAACACCTGGCTGGCGGTGATGGCGTGGATGTCGTCGCCGCGCGCGAAAGCCTCCTTCAGCGAGGCCATGTCGGCGACGTGCGCCAGCAACCGCAGCTCGATCTGCGAGTAGTCCGCCGACAGCAGGCGGTGACCCGGTTCGGCGACGAACGCGCGCCTGATCTTGCGGCCATCCTCGGTGCGCACGGGGATGTTCTGCAGGTTGGGATCGGTCGAGGCGAGGCGACCGGTCGAAGCGCCGGTCATGTGATAGGAGGTGTGGATGCGGCCGGTGCGGCGGTCGATGGCCTGCACCAGGGCGTCGGTGTAAGTGCCTTTCAGCTTGGCGAGCTGGCGGTGCTCCATCAGCGTTTTCGGCAAGGCGTGACCGGCCGCGGCGAGGTCTTCGAGGACGCCGACGTCGGTCGTCCACGAGCCCGACTTGCCGCGCTTGCCGCCGGGCAATTTCATCTCGTCGAACAGGATCTCGCCCAGCTGCTTGGGCGAGGCGAGGTTGAAGGCGCGGCCGGCGATCTTGTGCGCCTCGATCTCGTGATCGCGCATGCGTCGCTCGAACTCCGCGCTGAGGCCCTTGAGCAAGGTCGCGTCGATCTTGACGCCGGCCCCTTCCATGTCGATCAGCACCGGAATCAAAGGCCGCTCGATGGTCTCGTACATCGCGACCATGCGCTCCCCGACCAGGCGCGGTTTCAGCGCCAGCCACAGCTGCATGGTGACGTCGGCGTCCTCGGCGGCGTAGTCGCGGGCGCGCTCGATGCCGACGCGGTCGAAGCTCACCTGCTTGACGCCCGAGCCCGCGACATCGGCGAACTTGATGGTCTTCACGCCAAGATGCTCGGCCGCCAGCTCGTCCATGCCGTGGCCGTGCTTGCCGCCGTCGAGCACGAAGCTCAGCAGCATGGTGTCGTCGACCGGATCGATGTCGGTGCCGTAGCGACGCAACACGGCGCGGTCGTACTTGATGTTCTGGCCGATCTTGAGGATCGCGGGATCCTCGAGCAGCGGCTTCAGGCGCGCCACGACGTCGGCGATCGCGAGCTGGCCCGGCAGGATCGCGCCATCGCCGCCGCCCTCGCCCAGCAGGTCGAGCGTGCCCTGCGCGGCGCCGGTCGCGCGATGCGCCAATGGCACGTAGGCGGCGCGGCGTTTCGAGGCGCCGATGTCGGCGACGGGGCCATCGGGCAACGCCAGCGAGACGCCGACGAGGCCGGCGTTGAGCGAGTCGAGCGCGTCGGTCTCGCAGTCGAACGCGACCACGCCGGCGCGCCTGGCCGCGGCGATGAAATCGTCGAGCGCGTCGAGCGTGACGATCAGTTCGTAGTCGGCCGGCGCCAGTGGCTGCGTCGAGAAGCGCCAGTCGGTGGCGGTGGCGGCGGGAGGTTGCGCCGCAACGCTTTCTCCGGCGTTCTCCGTGGCGACGGGCGGCGGCGCGACGTCGCCACCGGCCGCGGCAAGCGCGCGCGACTTCGCGGTGCCGACGTTGCCGCTGATGGTGTCGTCGCCCGACCCGAAACCCGGAAACCGCACCCGGTACTTGGCGATCAGCTGCTTGAAGTCCTGGCGCTGCAGCCACGGAATAAGCACCGCCGGATCGGGCGCGCGCTTGTCGAAACTGTCGACGTCCTCGGGCACCGCGACGTCGCGCTTGAGCTCGACCAGACGGCGCGAAATCCGCGCCAGTTCGGCGTTGGCGAGCAGCGACTCGCGCCGCTTGGGCTGCTTGATTTCGCCCGCGCGCGCGAGCAGCGTTTCGAGATCGCCGTACTCGCCGATCAGCTGCGCCGCGGTCTTGATTCCGATGCCCGGCACGCCCGGAACGTTGTCGCTGGCATCGCCCGCGAGGGCTTGCACGTCGACGACTTTTTCGGGCGGAACGCCGAACTTTTCAAACACCGCCGCGGAGTCGATCCGCCTGAATTTCATCGGGTCCAGCAGCTCGACGCGGCCATCGACGACGAGCTGCATCAGGTCCTTGTCGGAGGACACGATGGTGACCTTCGCGCCGGCCTCGACGGCGAGCCGCGCGTAGGTCGCGATGATGTCGTCGGCCTCGTAGCCGACCATCTCGACGCAGCCGATTCCGAAGGCCCGCGCGGCCTCGCGAAACAGCGGGAATTGCGGGATCAGTTCCTCCGGCGCGGGTGGCCGGTGGGCCTTGTATTGCGGGTAGATTTCGTTGCGGAAGGTCTCGCGGCCGGCGTCGAGAATGATCGCGACGTGCTCGACCTCGGGGTCCTCGAGCAGCTGGTCGATGGTCTTGCAGAAACCGAACACGGCGTTGACCGGCGTGCCGTCGGGGCGCGTCAGGGCGGGCAGGGCGTGGAAGGCGCGGAAGATGTAGCCCGAGCCGTCGATCAGGTGCAGGTGGCGCATGCCCGAGGCGTAGCACGCGGCGACGCCGGAGTCAGCGGGCCGCGGCGGGTCGGGCGGGCGGCGACCGGCTGCCCGCGTGCGGACACAAAGAGCATGCTGGAAAGCGGTAAAAGGTGGTTAAAATCAACGGATTGGGTCGTTTTCGGGGGTGTTTTTCCGTTATGGCGAGGCGCGAAAACGGGCGATTCCGGGCGCGATGCGGGGTCGGAAACGAGGCGGTAATTTTATCCGGGTAAAATTAATTTACCCGGCGATTTCAATGACTTGAGAAATCATGATTTTCTCATAAACAGTATTTCAGTATCGCCATACACGCTCGAAAACCATCCGAATCCGCCACCCGCCCGAAAACACGATTCGCACCGGTCTGGTCGCCGCCGGCACCGGTTCGCACCCCGGAAATCGCGGATTTCCGCGCTTTCCGCCGCCATCCCGACCACCGCGCCAACCCCGCCTTTTCGCGCGACGCGAGGCGCCCTCTCCGACCGCCCCCGCCTGCCCCTAGGCCCCCGAGCTCCACTCCAGCCCCGAGCTCGCGCCCGCGGCGGCGTTCGCCCCCATCAGCGCCCGCCAGCGTTTCGCCCCCGACGCGATCTCGCGCATCTGGGCCATGATGCCGTCGCCGGGGCAGGCCTTGTCGGTGATCGTCATCGCCCCCAGACGGCCGGCCGCGATCTCGCGTTTGGCCGCCACCTGGATGAATTTGTGGCAGGTGATGCAGGCCCGCGTCGGATCGCCGGGATCGGTCACGCCGGTGCCCTCGACCTCGAGGCGGATGTCGGGATGGACGCTCGCGAGCCAGCCCATCAGGCGCGTCGCGTAGTACAGCTGGTCGACGGTCAGCGGCAGCGGATGGTTGCCGGCGTGCTCGATGTGGATCGACCCCGCCGTGCACCAGCCGGTGCCGAAGGTGATGTCGTCGGTGTCGGCGAACTGCACGACCCGGCCGTCGCGCTCGACGCAGAAATGCGCCGACACCATCTCGTCCTTCTTCTCGACCATCCAGGTGGCGTAACAGCCGCCCGGCGCCTGCGAGAGGTGCTCCGGCTTGGCGAAGCCGACGGTGTGCAGCACGATGCGCCGGACCGGCGTGTTGGCGCCGGTGCGCACCTTGTTGGCGCCGGACAGTTTCAGGGTCGCATCGCGATCGGGATACCAGGGCATGGCGTTCTCCTCGACGGGACCGGACGGACGTCGCGCATGGACGGGCCGGCGTTGCGCGTCGCGTGCGGGATGGTAGGGAGGCTACGACAAAAGCGGGCGGGCGGCACGTGACGATGGCGTGAAGGGGAGGCGGTGAGATAGTCCGACATTACGGCCAATTTCTCGACCTGACAGGCTGGTTTTTTGTCTGAATTTCCTATACATATTTCGGACATGATCAATTCACCTCCACCATTGCCGGCGATGATCCGGAATCGCGTGGCCCGTAGCCGGCGGCGGACCGTCTGGACGCCCGTCGACTTTCTCGACCTCGGGAACCGCGAGGCTGTCGACAAGACGCTACAACGCCTCGTTGCCGCCGACGAGTTGCGACGGATTGATCGCGGCCTCTACGACCGGCCAACGACAAACCGGTTGACCGGCAGAAAAAGCCCGCCCGACCCGCGCGGCGTCGTCGACGCGGTCGCGCATCGCGAGCGGATTCGCGTGCTGGTCGACGGCATGACGGCGGCGAACGACCTCGGTCTGACGGATGCCGTGCCGGCGCGGGTGGTCGTCCACACGGAGGCCCGCCTGCGGTCGATCCGTCTTGGCGCGCTCGACATCACGTTCCGGCCGACCGCGGCCCGCAAGTTGTATTGGGCCGATCGGCCAGCGATGCGGGTCGTCCAGGCGCTGCACTGGTTGCGCGGCACGATAGGCAACAAGGACGAGGACCAGACCGTGTTGAGGCGCCTCCGTCGGGTGCTTGACGATCCCCGGCATGGCCCGGCCGTCAGGGATGATCTGAAGCAAGGCCTCCAGACATTGCCCGCCTGGATGCGGACGCTGCTGAAACCGCTTCTGACGGAAGACGCGTCGAGCGCCGGTCACACGGGCAGCGTCGCGGCAGGGGCAAAGGCGGCGCGGCGATGAATCCCGCATGGGACCGGATCATCGGCGCCGACGACGCGACACGAGCCGGCCTGTTCGCGACGACGGCGGTGCGGATCGGCACGACGCCATCTGGCGTCGAAAAGGACTTCTGGGTCTGCTGGACGCTCGACGCGCTGTTCAACGGTCTGGCGCCTGGCGGCCCCAGACTGCTTTTCAAGGGCGGTACGTCGCTCTCCAAGGGCTTCGGCCTGATCGATCGGTTCTCCGAAGACATCGACATCACGGTGTTCCGCGACGATCTGAACGTGAACGCGACCGTCGAGGAACTGGCGGCACTCAGCGGCAAGAAGCGAACCGCCCGTCTGAACGCGATCGCCGACGCGTGCCGGACATACATTCGAGGACCTCTCAAGACGGAATTGACGGCCATCGTCGCCGCGCTGGCGGCGCGACATGGACTGCCGGCGGATCGATTCCGGATCGGGCTCGACGCGGACGACGATCAAACCTTGCTCGTTTGGTATCCGCCGGCCTCTCCCGTCGATGCCTATGTCCGGCCAGCCGTGAAGATCGAGGCGGGCGCGAAGTCGGCGCTCGATCCCAACACCATCAGCACCATCAGGCCCTATGTCGACGACGACACGCCCGGACTCGACCTGGCGGTCCCCAACGTCGTCACGGTCGACCCGCAGCGGACCTTCTGGGACAAGGTCGTGATCCTCCATGGCTTGCGGCGTTGGCACGACAAGCGCGGCGAACTGCGTGGCGGCGGCCAGCGTATTTCGCGCCACTATTACGACATCCACAGGCTGATGGAGTCAGACGTCGGCCGGCGCGCAATGTCGAACAAGGCACTCGGTGCCGACTGCGTGGCTCACGCCCGCATGTTTTTCGATCGCCCCGACTACGACCTTGCCTCCGCCCGAGCGCCGAACTTCGCGGTGTTGCCCCACGGCGGCATGGTCGAGGCGCTGCGCCGCGACTACGCAGCCATGGCGGCGATGATTTTCGGTCCAGTGCCGGAGTTCGACCGGGTGCTTCGCAGCGTGGCAGGGCTTGAGGGATTGCTGAACTCGCCGGGTGCTTGAAGTTGCCGACCCGAGGCAGGTGACGGTCGGCCGATTGTGGTCTCAGTACATTCAGTTCAGCTAGATTTTTACGTCCGCTTCTAGCATTCGAGTCACTGCAAGGCCTTTCGCGTCCTTCCATTCGCCATTTTTCGCCACCTGCACACTCGCGATAAGTCGACGTTCCGCGCATTTCGGGCAAGAGAGTAAACGGAACGTCAGTCTAGCTTTAACGTCATCCTTCGGCAGCTTTCGCTCAGGCGGCTGCCACTCAAGAACCTGTCGAATTATGGGTAAGTCGCCAGTCTTGAAATTTTCGTGCAGTACTGCGGCCTCTTTTGCCGTGAGATCTTTCGTGGACCTGGAAAATATCTTCTTCAAGTAGGCTTGGCATTTTTCACAGCTTGGAAGATTGTATAGAACGGCAAAAGCGCAAAATGAACCAAGTACAAAACCACCGAGCCTCAGGATCGCGAACAAGTATCCAGCATCACCAACTTCGCCGGTATCGGCCCCCGATCGACCGATCCTCATGTGCGCTTTGGTCATGACGAGGTCGACATAGTCCGCAAAGCTAATCAATTCACTGACATGACGGCCGTCGCTAAGGACAAGCGTGCTGAAATCAAGATAGTAGATCAGCGCCATCGTCGCCGAGCCGACAATCGTCGAAGCGAGAATAGCATCAACGATAGTCGGCTTTATATGAAACAGCCAAGAAGTGAGCAAAGCACCGCTCGCCGCCACAAAACCCACGAGACCAGCTCCCACCGGTATGATAATCTAGAAGGAAAGGCTAAACACATTGAAGCCGGTGTACCGAGCGATGAGTACATTAGCGCTGCCCGCAGCAGCGCAACTCAGAAGCATTGATATCCAGAGAGTTGCGTGCTTCATACGACACCTGTCAATCTCATCGTGTCCTCGCGGGAGAAAGCTTGGACATTTTCTACAACGTTGTCACCTGTGAACTTGCCGCACGCGAAGGCGTCAACCTCGCAATCCGCCAGTCACTGCATCCACACTCCGCTCGTACGGCCATGGAGATTGCCCGTGCCAAGCACTGAATTGCCATCACGAAAGCTGGCAGAGGCCGACGCCAAGTTGCGAGCCGATTTGCAGGCCGCCCGAGATGCGCTCGATGCCGAGCTGACGAAGATCGACCGCGAGGGCAACTTTGCCGTTTCGGGATCCGCCGATGCGGTCACGAAGCATCCGACAACCGGCAGGGTTAGCGAGATGTGGAGCACCGGCGGCGCCGGCCTCAAGGGGCTCTCGTGTGTCACCTTGGCAGTCGTTGTCCTGGTGGTGGTTTCCCGGTTCGTGGACCAGTCTGGGATTTCGGCAGGAGCCGTTGAGTTTCTCAGCGGCGCCCTCCTCGCCCTCGGAGGCGTGGCCTTCCACGAATGCCTGTCGGCCCGTCGTGGGCTGCTCGCCAAGGAAGACGGCCTGCGCACGATGATCGATCGCGGCCTGCGCCGTATCGAGGTTGTCCAGAACGCCGTCGATCAACAACGCCGCGCGCCCTAGTGAACGCGGTGCCGCCCGCACCACCCACCCCCCTCCGCCCGTCGGGCACCTTGTGTAAGCGAAGGGGTCTATATTGGGGTCGTTCCGCAAGGAATGCGCGGGGCCGGGAGGCCACCCGGCCCCGCGCGCCGGCCG
>CAMDVZ010000005.1 GCA_945878895.1 Caenispirillum bisanense
ACCGCCGTCAATCTCGCCATCGCGCTGGTCGCGATGGGTCGCAAGGTCGGCCTGCTCGACGCCGACATCTATGGCCCCTCGATGCCGCGCATGCTCGGCGTCACCACCAAGCCGGACACCAAGGACGGCAAGACCCTGATGCCGATCGAGCGGTTCGGTCTGAAGACGATGTCGATCGGCTATCTGGTCGCCGAGGACACGCCGATGATCTGGCGCGGCCCCATGGTTCAGAGCGCCTTGCAGCAGATGTTGCGCGACGTCGAGTGGGGCAAGCTCGACGTGCTGATCGTCGACATGCCGCCCGGTACCGGCGATGCCCAGCTGACGATGGCCCAGAGCGTCAAGCTGGCGGGCGCGGTGATCGTCTCGACGCCCCAGGACATCGCCCTGATCGACGCCCGCAAGGGCCTCAACATGTTCCGCAAGACGGCCGTGCCCGTTCTCGGCATCGTCGAGAACATGAGCTTCTTCGTCTGCCCGAAATGTGGCGAGCGAGCGGAGATATTCGGCCACGGCGGTGCCCGCGACGAGGCCAACAAGCTCGGCGTGCCCTTCCTCGGCGAGATCCCGCTGCATCTCGACATCCGCACCCACTCCGACGACGGCAACCCGATCGCCGCGGCGCAGCCGGAGGGGCCGCATGCGCTCGCCTATCGCGGCATCGCCGAAAAAGTCTGGGCAGGCCTGCACGGCGGCGCCCAGCGCGCGGCGCCGAGGATCGTCATCCGGTAGTCCGAACCGGTCCGGTCGTCCGAACCTCGTGGCCGGCGTACCACGATTGTCGTATGCTGCCGCCATGAGCGAACGTGGAGCCGGCCCTTCGGGGAGCGTCGCGAGTTCCCGCCCAGCCTGCCCGTCGCGGACGGCGCTGGCGGTGCCATGATCGGCCTGCGGCGAGCGCGAGTTCAACGTCTGCCAGCCGCTCGACGAGGCGCGCCAGGCGAGGTTTCTCGAACTGGCGACCCGGCTGCAGTGGGACAAGCACCGGACCATTTTCCGGGCCGGCGACGCCGCGCGTCACCTCTACAACATCACCGAAAGCACGGTGTCGATCTCGCGCACGCTGCCCGACGGACGCCGCCAGATTTTCGGCTTCCTGCTGGCGGGCGATTTCGCCGGCCTCGAAGCCGGCGCGGTTTACGGCTTCGACGCCGAGGCATTGACCGACGTCCGGGCCTGCCGGTTCGAGCGGCCGGCGTTCGAGGCCTTCATTCGCGACAACGTCGATGTCGCCCTGCGCCTCGTCCACGTGGCCTCCAACGAGCGGTCCCAAGCGGCGCGCCACGAGATGCTGCTTGGTCGCAAGACGGCGCTGGAGCGGATCGCGACGTTTCTCGCCGATCTGCGCGAGCGGTCGGGCGAGCGCCACTTGCGTACCCATCCGCTGTCGCTGCCGATGACGCGAGCCGAGATCGCCGACTACACCGGCCTCACGATCGAGACGGTCAGCCGGGTATTCGGCCGGTTGCGCGACGACAAGGTCGTGGAGATGGTCGGTACCGGCGCGGTACGCATTCTCGATCCCGCCCTGCTCGCGGTGTTCGCCGAATCGAGCACGTGAGAACATCGACGCCGGCGTGATCCAGATCAAGGCGAGGCCGGTCGCGCCGTGATGAACTGCTTCCCGTCACCAAGACAGGAGCCGATCATGACCTACAAGACCATTCTCGTTCATTGCGACGGCGGCGGGACGATGTCCCATTCGCTCGCGGTCGGCGCCGATCTGGCCACGCGCTCCGGCGCCCACCTCGTGGGCCTGCATGTCCGCGCGCCGTTCCAGGTTCCGGTCTACGCCGAGGCCACGTACGTCGTGGATTCGATCTACAAGGCCTGGGAGGAAAGCTCGAAGGCGGCCGAAGCGTCGGCGCGCGGCGTCTTCGGCAAGACGCTCCAGGGCAAGGGACTCTCGACCGAGTCCCGCGTCGCCGACGGCGCGGCCGACCGGGAGATCGCCCTGCATGCCCGCTACGCCGACCTGACGATCGTCGGCCAGGCCGGCGCCGACAACGACCAGAATGCGCCGGATCTGCCCGAGACGGTTGCGCTGGCGACTGGCCGCGGCGTGCTGGTCGTTCTCTGGATCGGTACCGCGACGATGCCGGGAAAGACCGTCATGCTGTGCTGGAACGCCAGCCGCGAAGCCGCGCGCGCCGTCGCCGACGCGATGCCCTTGCTCGAGGGCGCCGCCGCCGTGCACGTTCTTATCCTCGACCCCGAAACGTCCGGCGGCGCGCACGGCGCGGAGCCGGGCGCCGACATCGCGACGTTCCTGTCGCGCCACGGCGTGAAGGTCACGGTGCGGCGCGAGTCGGCCCCGGAACTCGACGTCGGCGAAACGATCCTCTCGCGCGCCGCCGATCTCGGCGCCGACCTGATCGTGATGGGTATCTATGGCCACTCGCGCCTGCGCGAGATGGTGCTGGGCGGTGCCAGCCGCACCATGCTGCGGAGCATGACCGTGCCGGTGCTGATGGCGCACTGATCGCGAACCGCCATCCGGTATCGTCGACGTCTTTCCGGTTTGACGGGTCGTTGGAAAACTGCAAGCTTCCCTTCAGGCAAGGGTCACAAGGAAGCGACGACTTCCGGCCTCGTCGCCGCGATAGCGCGGCCCGCGCGACATGGATCGTCGCGCGGCGGCACAGGGAGGCAGCCGACACCGGGACCCCGATTGGTCCCGAGGGGCACCGTCGCTCTGGCCGGAACGATCCGGGGGGCGGCGCATGGGGCGACAGATAGTCCATCGTTTGCTGATTTCGATGCCGGCGCTGCTCGGCGTGCTTTTCCTGTGTTTTGTCCTGTTGCAGGTGGCCCCGGCGGATCCCGCGATGATCATCGCGGGTCCCGACGCCAAGCAGGAGACGGTCGACGCCATCCGCAAGGAACTCGGGCTCGACCAGCCCATCTTCGTCCAGTTCGCCAAATACATCACCCGCGTGGCCCAGGGCGACCTCGGCCGTTCGATCATCTCGAACAAGCGCGTCATCGAGGAACTCGCCAGCACGATCGGCCCGACCGTCGAGCTGATGCTGGGCGCCATGCTTATCGCTGTGCCGTTGGGTATGACGCTGGGCACGATGGCCGCGGTGCGGCGCGGCTCGTTCGTCGACCGGCTGATCATGGCCTTCTCGGTCGCGGGCGTGTCCACCCCCGTGTTCTTCGTCGGCCTGATCCTGATCCAGTATGTCGGCTTCAAGTGGGCGCTGCTGCCCTTCACCGGCCGCACCGGCCCGGTATGGGACGGTGGCCTGCCGAGCCTGATCCTGCCGGCCTTGACGCTGGGCGCCGTCCTGATCGGCCCGATCTCGCGGCTGACCCGCACCGCGGTGCTGGAGGTGCTGGGTGCCGACTTCGTGCGCACCGCGCGCGCCAAGGGACTGCGCGAGTCCGTCGTGATCGTCCACCACGCGCTGCGCAACGCGCTCATTCCGGTCGTCACGCTGATCGGTCTGCAAGCGGCGTTCCTGCTCGGCGGCGCCGTGGTGACGGAAACGATGTTCTCGTGGCCTGGCGTGGGCAGGCTGGCCGTCGGCGCGATCATCTCCAGCGATTTCCCGACCGCCCAGGGCGCGATCATGATCCTCGCCATGGCGTTCCTGATGATCAACCTCATCGTCGACGTGCTCTACGTCTTTCTCGATCCCAGGGTGCAACGCGGATGAGCGTCCAGGCCGTCTCCGGGGAAGCGCCGGTCGAAGCGGCGCGCGCGCCGTCCGGCCGCGCCCACGTCCTTCGACGCCTCATGCGCGACAAGGTCGCGTTCGGCGCCGCCACCGTTCTCGGCGTGGTGATCCTGGCCGCGGTGTTCGCTCCGTGGGTGGCGCCGTTCGATCCCTACCTCACCGACCTCTCCAAGGCGATGGTGCCCCCCAACGAGATCAACTGGCTCGGCACCGACAACACCGGCCGCGACATCCTCAGCCGCCTGATTTTCGGCGCCCGCAACACGCTGATGATGGGCCTCGTGGGCGTCCTGATCGGCGGCATGGTGGGCGGCACGCTCGGCATCATGGCCGCGTTCTACCGCCGCCTCGACGGCTGGATCATGCGGCTGGTCGACGTCATGCTCGCCTTCCCTGCGATCCTGATCGGTCTGGCGGTGGCCGCGATCTTCGGCGCCGGTCTGACCGCCGTGGTGATCGCGCTGGTGGTTGCCGACATCCCGGGCACCGCGCGGGTGTCGCGCGGGGCGGCAATGGGCGTCATGGGCCAGGAGTTCATCGAGGCCGGCCGCGCCGTCGGCGTGTCGGACTTCACCCTGATCTGGCGCTATCTGGCGCTGAACTGTGTCTCCACGATCTTCGTGTTCCTCACCCTGCGCTTTGGCCAGACGATCCTGGTCGGCTCGGCGCTGGGCTTCCTCGGCATGGGCGCGCAGCCGCCGACGGCCGAGCTCGGCATGATGGCAGCCCAAGGACGCGACTTCCTGTTCATGGCGCCGCACATCGCGACCTTCCCGAGCCTGGCGATCTTCATCATCGTGCTGGCCGCCAACCTGCTGGGCGATGCCCTGCGCGACGTGCTCGACCCGAGGCTCCAGACATGATCCGCTCGCTCCTCGCCGCTCTCGCCGTGTGCGCGGGCACGGCCGGAGCCGCCACGGCCCAGACGCTCAACCTCCTGCGCAACATCGACGCGCCGCACTACGACCCGGCCCGCACCTCCTCCGGCGCCACCGCCGAGATCCTCTTCATCGTCGGCGACACGTTGCTGGGGCTCGACTACGACCTCAAGACGGTGACGCCGCTGCTGGCGAAATCGTGGAGCGTCAGCCCGGACGGCAAGCTCTATACTTTCAAGCTGCGCGACGACGTGACGTTCTGCTCGGGCCGCAAGCTGACGGCCGCCGACGTCGTGTTCAGCTTCAAACGCGTGATCGACAAGGACATCCGCTCGCCCTTCGCCTGGCGGATGGGACCGGTCACGGACATCCGGGCGCCCGATCCGCTGACCGTCGAGTACGAGCTGGAACAGCCATTCGGCGAACTGCCGCTCCAGCTGACCAATTTCCACGCCACGGTCATCAACCCCGAGAACGTCGCGACGCTGGGCAAGGATTTCGGCGTCAAGGGGCTCGACGGCACGGGACCCTATTGCTTCCAGTCGTGGGAACCGCGCTCCCAGGTCGTGGCGACGCGCCATGCCGCCTATCGCTGGGGGCCGCCCCTCTACAAGAACGCGGGGCCCGCGAAGTACGAACGCATCGTCTGGAAGATCGTGCCGGAGGAAGCCGCCCGGCTTGCGGCGATGGCCAGCGGCCAGATCGACATGACCTACTCGATGCCCGACCAGTACCTGCCGCAGCTGGCGAAAATCCCGACGCTCGAGATCCTGCGACCGGCCGCCGACTTGCGGCTGTTCTATTTCGGCTTCAAGGCAAGTCGCCCGAACGTGTCGGACGTGAAAGTCCGCACGGCACTCAGCATTGCCATCGACCGGAAACAGATTGTCGACGCGATCTATTTCGGCAACGGCGCGCCGGCGTCCACCTATCTCCATCCCAACACGCCGGGCTTCGATCCCGCGACGTCCACCCATCTCGGACGCTACGATCCGGCCGGCGCGGCGAAGCTGCTCGACGAAGCCGGCTGGGCGATGGGCGCCGACGGCTTCCGCTACAAGGACGGCAAGAAGCTGACCTTGCTCCTGTACGGCTTCGCCGGCGGCCGTTCGCCCAAGATGGCCGAGGCGGTGCAGGGTTTCTGGCGCAAGATCGGCGTCGACCTCCAGCTCCAGATGTGGGACGGCACCATCGTTTTCTCGAAGCTGGCGCAGCAGGACTACGACATCTGGTCGATCGCCTTTCCCTATTCGAGCGCCGGCGACGCGCTGCGCCTCTACTTCCATTCGACCAACATCCCGACGCCCAACCGGATGAACTGGAAAGATCCCGCGACCGACGCCGCCCTCGATGCCGGCGGCAGCGCGCTCGACGAGCAGGCGCGCTTCGAGGCCTTCGCGAAGGTCCAGCGCATCGTGCACGAGAACGCGCTGTGGGTTCCGGTGGTGCACGAGGGGCTGGCGCTGGTCGTCAACAGGCGCGTGAAGAACGCGCGTGCCCACCATGTCTACACGTCGATGATCTACAAGGCGCTGGACATCTCGCCGTGATGTCCGGAGCCCGCTACGAACGCAAACCAGGGCGGCGATACAGGGAGGCGACGATGCGCAGGATGTTGGTTGGCGCCCTCGTGGCGGTCGGGCTCGTAGCCCCAGCGGCCGCGCAGGCCCAGACGTTGCGGATGATGAAGTCCATCGACGCGCCCCACTACGACGGCCAGCGCACGACGTGGGGACCGACGTCCGACGTCGTCAACATGTTCCAGGACACGCTGGTGGCGCTGGACTGGGACGGCAAGACGCCGGTTCCCTATCTCGCGAAATCCTGGACCGTCAGCCCCGACGGCAAGCTCTACACCTTCAAGCTGCGAGAGGACGTAACCTTCTGTTCGGGCAAGAAATTCACGTCCGCGGACGTCGTCTATACCTTCACGCGCCTGAAGTCGGAGGCGATCAAGGGTCCCTTCGCGTGGCGCGCCGGCACGATCAAGGAACTGCGGGCGCCCGACCCGTACACCGTCGAGTACGAACTCGTGGAGCCGTTCTCCGAGTTGTTGCTCCAGCTGACGATGTTCACGAACTCCATTCACAACAAGGACAGCGTCGAGGCGCTCGGCAAGGACTACGGCATTAAGGGCGCCGACGGCACTGGCCCGTGGTGCTTCGACACCTGGCAACCACGCACCGAGATCGTGCTGAAGCGCCACGACGCCTATCGCTGGGGACCCTCGCTCTACGCCAACAAGGGTCCGGTGAAATTCGAGAAGCTGTCGATCAAGATCATTCCCGAGGATTCCAGCCGCGTGGCGGCGATGATGTCGGGCCAGTTCGATCTGACGACGCAGTTTCCCGCCCAGTTCATCGCCCAGGCCAAGGCGGCGCCGACGATCCAGGTGCAGCAGGCCAATCCGAATTTCCAGTTGCTGTACTACGGGTTCAAGACCACCCGGCCCATGGTCTCGGACCGGCGCGTGCGCGAGGCGATGAGTATCGCCATCAACCGCGCCGAGATCGCGCGCGCCATCCTCCAGGGCAACGCCGATCCCGCCTTCACCATCGTCGACCCGGCCGCGCTCGATTACGCGGCGGGCACGAAGGACATCGTCAAGGAAGACCTCGAACGGGCGAAGAAGCTACTCGACGAGGCGGGCTGGAAGCCCGGCGCCGACGGCATCCGCGAGAAGGATGGCGTGAAGCTCGCACCGCGTGTCTACTATACGCAGGCAGGCAACTCCGGGCGGGTCGCGGAGGCCATCCAGGGCTATCTGCGCAAGATCGGCGTCGACTGGCGCCTCAATCCTTGGGATTCGACGATCGCGCCGATCAAGATGGCCGAGCAGGACTACGAGATCTGGTCCGTCACCGTGCCCTATCTGTCGGCCGGCGACCTGATGAACATCTACTTCGACTCGCGCAACATCCCGACCCCCAACCGGATGAACTGGAAGGACGCCGACACCGACGAATGGCTGCAGCTGGGCCGCTCGGCGCTGACCGCCGAAGATCGCGCGAAAAACTACGCCCTGGTGCAGGACAAGGTCATGCGCGAGCACCTCTGGATACCGGTCCTCAACATCAACATGCACATGGTCAGCAACCGGAAGATCAAGGGCGGCAAACCGCACATGATCTACCAGAACACGTTCTACAAGGGCCTCGACTTCTCCCTGTAGGGCACAACGAGACGGAGGCAACGACATGCGGAAATCGACGATCGCGGGCCTGCTCCTGGCCGCCCTTGGATCCGTGGCCACGACCGCGCCACAGGCCCAGACCCTGCGCATGATGAAGTCGCTGGACGCGCCGCACTACGATGGCCAGCGCACGACCTGGTCGCCCAGTTCCGACATCGTCAACATGTTCCAGGACACGCTCGTGGCGCTCGACTGGGACGGCAAGACGCCGATTGCCTATCTCGCCAAGTCCTGGACGGTCAGCCCCGACGGCAAGCTCTATACCTTCAAGCTGCGCGACGACGTGCAGTTCTGCTCGGGCAAGAAATTCACCGCCGCGGACGTGCTCTACAGCTTCGCCCGCCTGAAGGACCCCGCCACCAAGGCGCCGCTGGCGTGGCGCGCCGGCGACATCAAGGAACTGCGCGCGCCCGATCCCTACACGGTCGAGTACGAACTCAACGAGCCGTTCTCGGAGCTGCTGTTGCAGCTGACCATGTTCGGCAACGCCATCCACAACAAGGAGAGCGTCGAGGCGCACGGCAAAGACTACGGCGTCAAGGCGATCGACGGCACCGGCCCGTGGTGTTTCGAATCCTGGACGCCGCGCACCGAGATCGTGCTCAAGCGCCACGACGCCTACCGCTGGGGGCCGTCGATGTACCAGAACAAGGGGCCGGTGAAGTTCGAGAAACTCTCGATCAAGATCATCCCCGAGGATTCCAGCCGCGTCGCGGCCATGCTGGGCGGCCAGTTCGATATCACCCACCAGATCCCGATCGCCTTCATCTCCCACGTCAAGTCGGCCCCCAACCTGCAGGTCCAGGAGGCGGTGCCGAACTTCCAGCTGATGTACTATGGCTACAAGACGACCCGCCCGATGGTGGCCGACAAGCGCGTGCGCCAGGCCATGAACATCGCCATCAACCGGGCCGAGATCGTCAAGGGCATCATGCTGGGCAGCGCCTCGCCCGCCTACACCTACGTCGACGACCTGGCGCTCGACTTCGCGGCCGACACCAAGGGCATCATCAAGGAGGACCTCGAGCACGCCAAGCGGCTGCTCGACGAGGCCGGCTGGAAGGTCGGCGCCGATGGCATCCGCGAGAAGGACGGCGTCAAGCTGGCGCCGAAAGTCTACTTCACCCAGGTCGCCTACTTCCCGCGCGTCTCGGAGGCTATCCAGGGCTACATGCGCAAGATCGGCATCGACTGGAAGATCATGGGCTTCGACTCGACCATCGCGCCCGCCAAGATGGCCGAGCAGGACTACGAGCTGTGGACCGTCACCTTCCCCTACATGTCGGCGGGCGACCTGCTGAACTTCTACTTCGACTCGCGCAACATCCCCGCCCCCAACCGGATGAACTGGAAGGATGCCGACACCGACGCGGGCCTGCGCGCGGGCCGCACCGCGGTCGTTGATGCCGATCGCGCCAAGGCCTACGCCGCCGTGCAGAAGCGGATCGCCGAGGAGCACCTCTGGATGCCGGTGATCACCGTGCCGATGTACACCACCAGCAGCCGCAAGCTGAAAGGCGTGCGCCCGCACATGCTCTACCAGAACACGTTCTACAAGGGCCTCGACTACTCCTTCTGAGCGACGTCCCGACCGGAGTGCATTGACGATGGCCGAGGCCTTGCTGGAGGTCCGCGACTTGCGGACCCGTTTCGACACCGACCGCGGCGTGTTCCGCGCCGTCGACGGAATCAGTTTCGACGTCGCCCGCGGCAGGACCGTGGGGCTCGTCGGCGAGTCCGGCTGCGGCAAGAGCGTCACCTCGCTCTCGATCATGGGACTGGTGCCGATGCCGCCGGGCACCGTGGAAGCCGAGGCGGTGCGCTTCGAGGGCCGCGACGTGCTGACCCTGTCGGCGATCGAGCGGCGGCGGCTGCGCGGCGGCAGCATGTCGATGATCTTCCAGGAGCCGATGACCTCGCTCAACCCGGTCCACACGATCGGGCAGCAGATCGTCGAGGGCCTGCTCGCCCATACCGACCTGTCGCCCGCGGCCGCGAAGGCGCGGGCGATCGAAGTGCTGGAGCTGGTCCGCATCCCCTCGGCGGCGGCCAGGTTCGACGACTTTCCCCATCGCCTCTCGGGCGGCATGCGCCAGCGCGTGATGATCGCCATGGCGCTCGCCTGCGAGCCGCAACTGCTGATCGCCGACGAACCCACGACGGCGCTCGACGTCACCATTCAGGCCCAGATCCTCGATCTGCTGCGTGACCTCCAGAAGCGGCTCGGCATGGCGATGCTGCTGATCACCCACGATCTCGGCGTGATCGCGGAAATCGCCGACGACGTGGTGGTTATGTACGCCGGCAAGATCGTCGAGAGCGCGCCGGTCGCCGATCTGTTCGCCGATCCGCAGCACCCCTACACGATTGGCCTGCTGGGCTCGATCCCGCGGCTGGACGCCGATCGCGAGCGGCTCTCGACGATCGAGGGCACGGTGCCGAGCCCGAACAACCAGCCCAGGGGCTGCCGCTTCTCGCCGCGCTGCCCGTTCGCCGACAAACGCTGCCGCGAGGAGCCGCCGCCGTTGCGCGAGCTTGGAACCGACCACCGCGTGGCGTGCTGGAAAGCGCCGGTCGAACTGGCCGGAGGTGCCTCGTGAGCGACGAACCCGTCCTGCGCGTCGAAGGCCTGACCAAGCACTTCCCGGTCAGCCGCGGCATCGTTTTCAGCCGCTCGATCGGCAAGGTACAGGCCGTCGACGACGTCAGTTTCGAGATCGCGCGCGGCGAGACGCTGGCGCTGGTCGGCGAATCCGGTTGCGGCAAGTCGACCACCGGCCGCCTGATCCTCAACCTGATGAAGCCGACCGCCGGGTCGATCCGTTTCAAGGG
Source organism: Caenispirillum bisanense (assembly GCA_945878895.1). GTDB lineage: Bacteria > Pseudomonadota > Alphaproteobacteria > Reyranellales > Reyranellaceae > CAMDVZ01. Next base: position 10,587 of record CAMDVZ010000005.1, read on the forward strand.
CCAGGAGGTCGCGGGGCTCGGCCCCAACGAGATGCGGCCCTTGCGCCGCCATCTCCAGATCATCTTCCAGGATCCCTACGCCTCGCTCAATCCCCGCATGACGGTGGGCCAGATTCTCGCTGAGCCGATCGTCCTGCACCGGATGGCCGAGGGTGCCGCGGTCGAGGCGCGCGTCCAGGAACTGCTCGGCGTGGTTGGCCTGCTGCCCGAGCACGCCAACCGCTATCCGCACCAGTTCTCTGGCGGCCAGCGCCAGCGCATCGGCATCGCGCGCGCGCTGGCGGTCAATCCCGACCTCGTGGTGTGCGACGAGCCGGTTTCCGCGCTCGACGTGTCGATCCAGGCCCAGGTGGTGAACCTGCTGCAGACCCTGCAGAAACGATTCGGCCTCTCCTACCTCTTCATCGCCCACGATCTGGCGGTCGTGAAGCACATCAGAGACCGCGTCGCGGTGATGTATCTCGGCAAGCTGGTCGAGATCGCCGACAAGCGCACGCTCTACGCGCGACCGCGTCATCCCTACACCCAGGCCCTGCTCTCGGCGATTCCGCGGCCCGACCCGACCGCGCGCCCCCAGCGGATGCTGCTCGAAGGCGACGTGCCGAGCCCGCTCAACCCGCCGACGGGATGCCGCTTCCACACCCGCTGCCCGCACGCCCAGCCGCGTTGCTCGGCGGAGGAACCCGTCCTGCGCGACGCCGGCGCCGGCCAGCGCGTCGCCTGTCATTTCTTCGAGACGATCCCGATCGTCAACGCCATCCCCGACAAGGACATCGGCGACAGCAAGTTCATGAAGCGCCTCGCCGCCTTCGAGGCAGCCAAGGCGAAGGGCGCGGCGTCTGCGGGTTGAGGGGATCGGGCAGGGCCCACCAACGTCGAGCGGACCGGGTTGGCGCACCGACGAGCGGACATCCCCGATGTCATCCCGAGCTCCGGGCCGCTTGTGGTCCCGTGGAGGGACCTTGGCGCGACGCCGATACCGTGCGAAACGGCGGAGAATCCGGGGTCCCTCGACAAGCTCGGGATGACATTGTTTTCGTGGTCCCGATGGTGCGCCAACTGTTTCCGCCGAGGCTGGCGCCCACAGGTGGCGAGCCCTCGGAAACGTCGCGCGCAAGCACGAATCGTTCACGCACTCGCCGCGATCTCGCCTCAGACAACCCGCCCGATCGCGTCGACGCGTTCCAGCAGCTCGGCCGGCAGATCGAGTCCGCCGGCCGCGGCGTTGGCTTCGAGCTCGACCAGCGTCTCGGGGCCGACCAGCGCGCAACCGATGCCGGGCCGCGTTGTCAGCCACGCCAGCGCCAGCGCGGCGGGTGTGTTGCCGCTGTCGACGGCGATCGCTTCGAGTTGCTTCGCCAACGCGATCTGGGACTCGCTGAACCCAGGCGCGCCCCAGCGCAGACCGCCCGCGACGGCGCGTTCGCGCACCGCGGGTCCCGCCAGCAGACCACCGGCCAGCGGGCTCAACACCGTCACGCCGAGGCCGAAGCGCCAGCATGCCGGCAACGTCTCGCGTTCGGCGATCCGGTTGGCAAGGCTGTAGGCGATCTGCGCGCAGACCGGCGGCGCCAGCCCGAGGCGATCGGCGATCCACAGGGCTTCCGTCGTCTGCCACGCCGGAAAGGTCGAGAGCGCGGCGTGTCGGATCTTGCCCTGGCGCACCAGATCGTCGAACGCGCGCAGGGTCTGGTCGAGCGGCGTCGCCGGATCGGGATGGTGGGCGTAGTAGACATCCAGATGGTCGGTGCCGAGTCGCTTCAGGCTGATCTCGACCTGCTCCATGACATGGCGCCGCGACAGACCACGGTCGTTCGGCCCCTCGCCGACCGGCTCCATCACCTTCGAGCACAGCACCACCGCGCTCCGGCGTCCGCGGATGGCGCGCCCGACGATCTCCTCGGCCGACGACCGCGCGCTGGCGGGCGGCGCGCCGGCGCGGTCGAAGCGAGCCTGGTTGCCGTAGCTGTTGGCGGTGTCGATCAGGTTGATGCCGAGATCGAGCGCGCGGCCGATCAGCCGGTCGCAATCGGCCTCCAGCGGCGCCACGCCGAAGGTGGCGGTGCCGATGCCGATCCGGGAGACCTGGATGCCCGTCGTGCCGAGCGTGCGGTAGAGCATCGATACATCCTCCCGTGTCGCGTCAACCCGCCGCCGCGGACGCCCGCTCGCCGCCCACGCGCAACGGCGTGGCAAGCGTCGGGCGCTCGTTGGCGGCGCGCAGGCGCGTCTGCCACCAGCCATAGAAGGCGCGCTGGTTGGACTCCCCCAACAGCGGCCCGAAGCAGCCCGCGGCGTCCACGCGCTCCGCATCCCGTCCGGCCCGCAGCGTCAGCGGCACCCGGCGCGCGTGCAGGCCCGCCGACGACGCCGTGATGGAACGCCACGCGCCGACCAGATCCTGGCTGCGCAGACCCGCGGCCCCCCAGGCGAACCGCGTCGCGCGCAACGCCGCCTCGCGGGTTTCGGCGGCGGCGTCGCGTGCCACCAGACAATACGTGTCGACGTCCGTCCGGCTTGGTCCGACGGGATGCCAGACATGCAGGCTGGCGGTCGCCGCGTCGAACGACAGGTTGGGAAACAGCGCGAAGCCCATCGGCACCGTCCGCCCGCGCCCGGCTTCACCGTCCGCGCCGATCGTCGCCGCGCCCGGCCCGACCGCGACCTGCGTTCCGGCCCGCCGCGTCGTTGGCGGCGAGACTCCCATCGCCTCGTCGGTCGCGGCGTGGGCGAACTGGCCGCCGTCGATGTCGCCGCAGAAACGCTCGACCGCGAGCTTCCAGTTGCCCTCGAAGCTCCAGGGAAGAGACGCGTTTCCAGCCGCCTCGACGGACCCACCGACGCCGTCGAGCGCCGCGTCGAGAAGGCGTGCGAAGGGCCCCAGCCAATCCCCGAACGGCAACGCCGCCGCGTCGAGGCAGGCGAACACCAACCCTCCGTGGATATCGAGGCCCGGCAGCGGGGTCAGGTCGGAATCGCCGTCGCCGGCCGTACCATGACGCGCGCAGCCGAGCCTCGACGCGTGACCGCGCGCGCCAATGCACGGCAGCCGGTCGCAACGCGGACACAGATTCACGAAGGCCCGCGGGATACCGGCATGGTCGCGCCAGACCACCACCGGCACGTCGCCCATCCGCGTGGTCATCCAGTCGCCGGGACGCTCCACCCAGTTCGCCGGGCCCACGAACAACCACGACGTCGCGAAGATGCGGCGAAGTTCCAGCGCGTGAATCGCCGGATCGACGAAGGCAGCGCGATCCAGCAACGCCGTTGCCTCGTCGTAGAGATCGCCGGATCGCGACGTCACGGCGGTCCCTGGACATCGTCCAGCGTCGGCATGCCGTCGGAGATGGTTTCGACCGGATAGCCCGCGTCGAACCACGCCTCGAAGCCGCCGTCGAGCATCGCCACGTCGGCGAGCCCGAGCGACGATGCGAACACACAGATGTCGCCGGCCCTGGTGCCGTCGTCGTCGACGAACAGCACGGTTCTGCCGGGCCGCACCTTGCGCCAGTGCGCCTCGATGGCCTTGCCCGGCAGACTGACGGAACCCGGAATCTTGCCGCCGGCATGGTCGAACGGCGCCCTCGTGTCGATCGCGATCAGGTCGCCCGCCTCGATCCGGATGCGGGCGGTCTCGACGTCGAGCCGCTTGAATGAGTCGTTGCCCATCGCCCGCGCCCTAGAAAAAATTGCTGAGGTTGCGCGACAGCAGCAACGTCTGCTCCAGAAAGACGTGTCGGCTGGCGATCAGAAACTTGCCCTCGACGCGGCGCAGGGTGTCGCGGCGCATGCCCAGCCAGTTGTCTTCCTCGGAATTCAGGCGCGAGCGATGGAGATGGAAATTGGATTCGACCGTCATCGTGCCCTCGACGTCGTAGACGATCCGCACGTTGGTCACGAGATGACGGGTGCGCGAGGGCGGATCCTCGGCCCAGGCGTAACCGGACTCGATCCGCTTGACGCGGATTTCCAGCATTTTCCGGTCGTCGTCGAAGAACGCCATGTCGCCTTGCCGGGTGAACTCGCCGTCGAGTTCGTTGGTCGTCCGGGTGCGCCGCACCGGCATCCAGTACCGGATGTCGTCGGCCAGCAGGGCCAGCCAGTCGCGGTAGCGCCGCGCATCGAGCAGGGCCGCCTCGTCGGCGTAGAAACGCTCGACCTCGTATTGTCGCGCCATCGATCGGGCGATATCGGACATGATGGCCCCGGCAATTTCCCTCGCGTGGACCGACACTAGGGATTTTCCGGTCCACGGGAAAGCGGCCCCCTCGCAGCGGACCTCTAGCCGTCGGGCAGCCGCAAATTCGCCACGGTTGTTGCCGATCCTGGGGTGTCGACCATGGAGAACGATATCGTGCGTCCGATCGGATGGGTGGGCGTGGCAGTGCTGGTGGCGGGCTTTGGCTCCGCGGCGATCGCGGAAAAGCCGAGCTGGGCGGGCCAGGGTAGCAAGGGGCATGGCGGTCCCGCGCAAGGCGTCTCGCCGGCGGCGCCCCAGGGCGGCGGCGTGGTCCAGACCACGATCGGCCCGCGCGACCGGACGAGCATCCAGAGCTATTTCGGCCAGCAATTCGCCGCCGGGAATTGTCCGCCGGGACTGGCGAAAAAGAACAATGGCTGTCAGCCGCCGGGACAGGCCAAACAATGGCGGGTCGGCCAGCCGTTGCCGACGACGGTGATTTCCTACCCGCTTCCCGTGGCGCTGCTGGCGATGCTGGCGCCGCCTCCAGCGGGACATCAATACCTGCGGGTGGCGGCCGACGTCCTGTTGATCGCCATCGGCACGAAGCTCGTGGTCGACGCGGTCGCCGATCTCGCGGGTCTGTAGAGCGACGCCAAATCCGTCGACGGTACCGGTCCGCCGACGATACCGCCGCCGGCAGCGATGCTCCCGCAGCTAGACGACTCCCGTCGGCATGGCGTGGTCGCACTTCAGCGCCGGCCAGTCCTTCGCCGTCATCCAGTCCGCCCAGGCGCGATAGGTCCAGAGCTGGGCGTGCTCGTTGATGTGGGTGTCGATGCTGGCGACGCCGGGCTGTCGCTCGACGATTTCGCCGCGCCCGAGATTCATCGCGAAGTTCAGGGGATGGCGGCGCGCCAGCGCGCTGCGGGTCGCCAGCGTGCTCTGGCTCCAGTTCTCGCCGTCGTCCTGTTCGAGGATGCCGGCCGGCCCGAAGGTATGATTCATCCGCTCGACCGAAGCGCGGCGGCGGTCCTCCGGCATGTTCTTGTCGAGCATCGTGAACCACCAGATCTCGGTCGAGAGCGGTCCGCGCGGAATCCTGAGGCAGAGCTGCACGCCGCTCGAGGCGATCCAGAGATTGGGGAAGATGTTGGGATGGCCGCGCGAGGCGACGCCGACCGGCCCCAGCGCCGCCATCGCCTCGGGCGTGTCGCGCCAGCGTTCGTCGACCAGCGGCACCGCCGTGCTCGCCCCCGCCAGCGCCGCCCTGATCTCCGGCGTCGTGCGCGGCCCGCTGATGGCGTGGCCATACTCGCCCAGCGCCACGATATGGTCCTCGTCCTTGTAGGGCAGTTTGGGCAAATAACCAGACAGCGGGGCGGACGCGTGCGAGATCTGCACGTGGTACCAGTCGAACAGGTTGTCGACCGCGAGCTTCCAGTTGCAGCCGATGACGTTCTTCTGCACCCCGTCGACCACCATGACATCGCCGTGCGCCGCGGCCATCGACAGGCCCATGCGACCGACCGGGCCGAGATACTCCTCCAGCGGGGGCGTCTCGGGGTCCATGGTGGCGAACACGAAGCCCTTGTAGCTCTCGACTTTCGCGGCCCGCACGAGGCCCCATTTATCGCGCTCGAGGTCCTCGTGATAGAAGCTCTTGTGGCCGGGCACCCCCACCAGCTTGCCTTCGAGATCGTAGGTCCAGCCGTGATAGGTGCAGAGAAACGACTTCACCCGCCCCGAATCGGCGCGGCACACCGCGTTGCCCCGGTGGCGGCAGGAATTGAGAAAAACCTGGAGCCCGCCCTTGCGGTCGCGGGTGGCGATGACGCTGTCCTGGCCGATGAAATTCAGGAAAAAATCGCCCGCCCGCGGAATCTGCGACTCGTGGCACATGAAATTCCAGCAGCGCGCGAAGATGCGCTCCATCTCCTCGTCGTGGATCGCCTGGTCCGAGAAGATGCGCCGGTCCACCGTGCCCGCCCGCGCGTCGACGAAGGAGCGATAGTCGATGGCTGGGTCTTCGCGCATGTCGGCCTTCCCCGTTCGTCGCCTCGTCCCGGAATACTACGCGGGGACGTCCGCGAATGCATCCGTTGGTCGGCCCGCCCGTCGCCTCCGCCGGGATCGTCCACTTCGGCCGCGTTGACAGGCGATCCGCCGTCCCGCATCCGTTGCCTCGAACAATGCCGCGACCGGAAACGGGATACCGCTGGAGGACGATCATGAAGACCCGCATCACCGAACTGCTGGGCATCGAGCATCCGATCATCCAGGGCGGCATGCACTATGTCGGCTTCGCCGAGCTCGCCGCCGCGGTCTCGAACGCGGGTGGCCTCGGCGTCATTACCGGCCTGACCCAGCGCACGCCGCAGCTCCTCGCCAACGAGATCGCGAAGTGCCGCGACATGACGGACAAACCCTTCGGCGTGAACCTCACGTTTCTGCCGACCGTCTCCTCGCCCGACTACCCCGGCTACGTGAAGGCCATCGTCGAGGGCGGCGTGAAGGTCGTGGAGACGGCGGGCCGGAACCCCGTGCAGGTCATGCCCTTCCTCAAGGACGCCGGCATCAAGGTGATCCACAAATGCACGTCGGTGCGCCACTCGCTGAAGGCCCAGGAGATCGGGTGCGACGCGGTTTCGGTCGACGGTTTCGAGTGCGGCGGTCATCCCGGCGAGGACGACATCCCCAACATGATCCTGCTGCCGCGCGCCGCCGACGAACTCGACATCCCCTTCGTCGCCTCGGGCGGCATGGCCGACGCGCGCTCGCTGGTAGCCTCGCTCGCCATGGGTGCCGAAGGCATGAACATGGGCACGCGCTTCATCGCCACGAAGGAGGCGCCGGTTCATGAACGGGTCAAGCAAGCGATCGTGGCCGCGAGCGAACTCGACACGCGTCTCATCATGCGGTCGCTGCGCAACACCGAGCGCGTGCTGAACAACGCCGCCGTCGAGCGGCTTCTCCTCAAGGAGAAGGAACTCGGCGCCAAACTCAGATTCGAGGACATCATGGAGGAGGTCGCGGGCGTCTACCCGCGCGTGATGACCGACGGCGACATGGATGCCGGCGCCTGGTCTTGCGGCATGGTCGCCGGCCTGATCCACGACATCCCGACCTGCAAGGAGCTGATCAACCGCATCATGAACGAGGCCGACGCGCTGATCCGGAAACGCCTCCTCGGCCTCGCCGCGGCCTGACGCGGCGGCGTCCGGAAACACGCCCGCCCGGATGGCGCGATCGCGCGTCTCGCGCCGTCGCGGGACATCGGCACATCGCGCGCGACGGCGTTCCCGCAGGTGGTTTGGAGCCAGCCCGTCCCCCGCGCGCCCCTACTCCAAGCGGCCCGTCGTGCCCCTGGACGCGTGCCGTACCCGCAACATCCGGACTTCCCCCGCCGCGTCGTCGACGGCGTAGAACACGATGTAGCGGTAGCGCACGATGACCAGTTCGCGCACGCCGGCGATCTGGCTCGAACGCCCGCGCCGGGGAAAGTCGACAAGCCCGTCGATGGCCTGCCGGATCGTGGCGATCACCGCGCGGGCGCCACGTGGGTTGCGGGCATGGAGGTAGCTGAAAATACTCCGGAGCCGGGCCGTCGCGTGCGCCTCGTAGCGAACCCTCGCAGGCCGTACTTGGCGTACATTGCCGCCACTTCTTCCTCCGTGGCGAACTCTCCGCGGCGAGCGGCCGCAAGGGCCGCTTCGAGATCGGCACGCTCCTCGGGCGTCGTCTCGATGGCTGGACGCAGGAGATCTCCGGCACGCTCCATCAGCTCGACCGCGAGAAGATCCTGCTGGTCGAGCGACAATGTCCGCACCTTGTCCAGTGATTGCTCGAGGCGCCTCGATATCTGGCTCATCGATCACCCTTCCGTTCGCGACGCCATCCTAGCGGCCCGCCGGGGTCGTCGCACGGCCACCGTGACGGCCATGCGCCAATCAGGTCGGCGGTGGCGCCATCACCCGGCGCCACGACACGGCCGAGTCGCGGAATCAGCCGCGCTTGCCCGGCGAGGAAGCGCGCCGACGTTCGATCTTGCCGCCTGCGCCCGCCCTTCGCGCCGCGTCGCCCTGAGGTTTGCGCAGACGCGCCGGCGGCGCCTTCTCGATCATCCCGTGCACGCCGAGCATCGACCCGCCGATGGTTTCCAGCGCGAGGAAGCGGCGATCCTCGACCCACCCCGGTAGCTGGAGATGCAGCGCCAGATCGCGGCGGAAACCGAATGGCCGGTAATATTCGGGGTCGCCCACGAGAATCACGCGGGCGATGGCGAGTTCGCGGCAGCGCGCCAGGCTGTGCCACATCAGTGCCTTGCCGTAGCCGAGGCCGCGCAGGTCGGGCGCCACGGCGAGCGGCCCGAGCAGCGTCGCGGGCCACTTGCCGTTGATCGAGATCGGCCAGAACCGCAGCGACGCCACCAGCTCTCCGGTATCGTCGAGCGCCACGAAGCAGAGGTCGGCCGTCGGTTTCACCCCCTCGCGCAGCTTGTAGACGGTCTTGTTCATGCGGTCGGGACCGAACGCCGCCGCCACCAGCGCGTCGACCGCCGGTCCATGGACCTTGCGCTCGCGCAGGATGCGCATCGGACGGTGCGGCAGGTCGGTCATCGTCGGGCTCCACTTCACTGGATCGGCCGCGTAGGCTGGCGCGCGTCGGCGCGGAGGTTTATGGCAGGCGCGCGTGCCGCCCGCTATGGTGGGCGCGTCGTGGCGTTCGCTCGCCACACACCCCACCCTCGCCGGGAGGCCCGTTGGACTCCACCGCTCCCCCGTTGCGGACCGCTCTGTTCGCCGTCGCCGCGCTGGCCTATCTCGCCGGCACCGCGCTCGCGGCCTGGGCCGTGATCGCGGCCTGCGACGGGCGCCTGATTTCCTGGCTCGACGACGCCTACATCCACATGGCGATGGCCAGGAACCTTCTCGAGCACGGCGTTTACGGCGTCACGCCACACGGCTTCACGACCTCCTCGTCCTCGCCGGCCTGGGTGATCCTGCTCAGCGTCGGTTACGCGCTGCTTGGCGTGAGCGAGTGGCTGCCCTTCGCCGTCAATGCCGTGGCGACGCTGGTGTTGCTGTTCTGTGCCGCGTCGATATTGACGCGCCCCGCCGACACGATCGCGGGCGGCGAACTGGGGCCGCGCTGGCGAATGATCGACGCGCCGTGGCCGGCCGCGTGCGCGGTGGTCGGCATGGTCGCGCTGGTTGCCACCGTGGCGCCGATCACGCTCACGCTCGCGGCCATGGAGCATGTCGCGCATGCCGCGCTCATGCTCTACGCCACCGACATCCTGGCCCGTCGCCTGTGCGGCGAGGAGGCCGAGGAGATGCCGACCGGCGCCAGCGTCCACCTGCCGCTGCTGCTGCTGCCGCTGGTGCGCTACGAAAGCCTGTGGTTGCCGGTGATCGCCGCCGCGCTCGCCATCGGCCGGCGCCAGTGGATCGCGGCGATCGCCATGCCGGCCGCGGCGTCGGTCGGCGTCGTCGCCGTCGGGGCGTGGTCCTGCGACGCCGGCTGGTGGTTCCTGCCGGTTTCCATCCTCGCCAAGACCAGCCTGGTCCCCGGCGCGGCAGCCGATGGCGGCGCGCTTTACGTGGCCAAGTTCCTGCTCTGGTATCCGTTCAAGCGCCTGTTGCTCAACGCTCCGATCCTGCTGGCGATCATGGCGATGTCCGCCACGACACTCGCCGTCGCGGTCGCACGCGACCGCGACAACGCGCGCACCGCGTGGTTTCTGGCGCTGGCGATGTTCGTGGGCGGCGCCTGGACGCACGCGACGTTCAGGCAGTTCGGCTGGGGCGGCCGCTACGAAGGCTATTTGCTGGCGATGGGCTGCGTCTTCCTGCCCGCCGCCCTCGCCCGTCTGCGACCGGACGTCCGCGCGTTCCGGTCGCGTCCGGCGCTGATGGCGGGCCTGCCGTTGCTCGCCCTGCTCACCGGCCTGGTCGTCCATCGGACCGTCGTGATGCATCGCGGCCCCGGCGCGGCGGCCGCTACCGTGTGGCAGCGCGATTTCTGGCCGGCCGATTTCGTGGCCCAGCACTTCGGCGGTGGTTCGGTGATGGCGATGAACATCGGCGCGTTGAGCTGGATATCCTCGCCCCGACTGACCGACGTGCTGGCGCTCGGCGACCGCGAAGTCGCCGGGCTGCTCGCCGCGGGCCGTCTCGACAACGCGGCGCTGATCGACCTCGCCAGGCGACGCGGCGTCACGGTCGCGATCCTGTTCGACGCCGACTACAGGCGCTGGGTCGGCGCGCCGCCGCCTTTCGTCAGGGTCGCCACCGGCCGTCCGCAGGCGGCACCCGAGAATGCCTTCGCGTTCTATGCCACCACGCCGGAACGGGCGGCCGAGCTGGCCCGCGCACTCCAGACCTATGTCGGCGAACGCACCACGCGCGTGACGCTGACGGTCGAACCGGCCTGGTCGACGCGGCGCTGAAGGGCGTCAGGCACCACGTCCCAGCGAGGCCATCAGTTCGCGCCAGTCCCGCGCCGACAGGCCGCTCGTCTTCTGCTCTACCGGCTCGCCCGCCAGCAGTCGCTTGACGATGGCGAGGCCGGTCTTCGACAGCGCCGTGCCGCCGAGCCGGTATTCGAGAAACGCCTCGTGCGCCAGCGGGCACCAGCGCTTCAGCGTGTCCACCATCACGTCGGCATAGGCACGAATCTCGTACTGCGCGTGCGCGTCGGCGCGCAGCGACAGGAAATGCATGAGATTGTGCAGGTCGGTCTTCCAGTACCATTGCGTGTAGTAGTTGAGCGACAGGTTCATGCGCGCCAGCTCGCGCGCCAGGCCCGAGCGTTCCGGATCGAGCGGCGCGCCGTCGGTGCCTTCGTTCAGCATCTCGAAATAATGTTCGTAGACCAGCTCCGAATCCTTGCGCAGCAAATCGAATACGCGCTCGGCTTCCTTGCCCGCCAACACCGCGTCGCGACCCTGCCGGTTGGCGGCGCTCTGGGCCGCCAGATGCTCGGGCCGGGGGATGTAGAACTCCTTGTCGAGAATCGAATAGCGCGCCGAGTACTCGTTCACGTTGGCGGTGCGGTGGCGAATCCACTGCCGCGCCACGAAGATCGGCAGCTTCACGTGGTACTTGATCTCGCACATCTCGAAGGGCGTCGTGTGGCGGTGCCGGATCAGATAGTTGATCAGCCCCCGGTCCTCGCTGACCCGCTTGGTGCCGCGCCCGTAGGACACCCGTGCCGCCTGGACCACCGCGTTGTCGTCGCCCATGTAGTCGATCACCCGCACGAAACCGTGGTCGAGCACCGGCAACGCTTCGTAGAGAACCTCCTCCAGATCGGGCGCCACGACGCGCCGGGTCGGCCTTTGCTCGGCGCGCTGCTGGTCGATTTCGGCTTTCTGGTCGCTCGAAAGGGGCATCGGCGAATCCTTCGCGGTGATTGGCCGGCAATCTAGGGACCGGGGCCGGCGGCGCCAATCGGGAAAACCGCCGGTGCGTGGACCGGCCCTCCGTGTTGGGCTATCGGGCCGACCAACCGCGGGAGGCCAGACGATGACGACAATCAAGCTCACCGTTCAGCCACTCGCCGGCGCGCTCGATGATTTCGTCCGCGGCTGGAAAACCGGCAAGGCCGACAAGGAGGCACGCATCGGTTTCGCCACGCCGGAATTGCTGTGGGAGGTGCCGACGGCCAGGCGCTGGGCATTGCTCAAGACAATGGCCGGCCAGCGACCGATGGCCTTGCGCGACGCGGCGCGCCGGGTCGGGCGCGACGTCAAGTCGGTGCATGGCGACGTTCACGCCCTCCTCGAGACCGGCATCCTGCGCAAGACCGACACCGGCGCGATCGTCTTTCCGTACACCGCCATCCACGTCGACGTGTTGATGAAGGCCGCATGACGGTCGCGTCCGCTCAAGCCGCCCAGGCCGCGACGTCGAGCCAGGTGCTCTGGTAGGTGGCACCTTCGCCCATGTCGGTGTAGCGGTCCGAGACGAGCATGTTGATGGTGCCCGCCACCGCCTCCTCGTCGGGGCGCTGGCCCGGTACCAGCACGACGCCGGGACGCACCTCGTCGACGACGCGCACGACCAGGCCGATCTCACCCTTGTCGTTGAACAGGCGCACCTTCTGGCCATCGGCGAGGCCACGTTTGGCGGCTTCTTCGGGATGCAACACACAGATCGGCGCGCCTTCGCGCTTGCGCAGGGCGCCGACGGCGGAGAAGGCGGTGTGGGCCTGGAAGTAGCCAGGTGCCGTCAGCAGACGCAGCGGCCAGCGCTTGCCATCCGTGGCTTCGACCGGATCGGGTGTCCAGTCCGGCAGGCCCGAAAGTCCCGCCTTTTCCATGTCGGGCGAGAAGAACTCCAGCTTGCGCGAGGGGGTGGCGAAAGGCTGGCCGACGATGTCGTGAACGATCGAAATCGGCTCGCTGGCGAACAGCTTCGCCTTGTCGGCCTTGCCGGCCGGCCCGGTGGCGCCGTCGAGCAGCCGCTCGGCGATCTGGCGCGGGCTCTCGCCGAATACCGCGTCGGTCAGGCCCATGCGTTGCGCCAGCGCTTGCGCCACCGCCACGTTGGAACGCGCCTCGCCCTGCGGTGGCACCACGGCCTGGCTCCACTGCATCCAGTAGGCGCCGTAGGCACGGAACAGGTCCTCCGTCTCCAGATAGGTCGTGGCCGGCAGCACGATGTCGGCGTAGCGCGCGGTGGCGTTCAGGAACGGGTCGTGCACGACCGTGAACAGGTCCTCGCGCGCCAGCCCTTTGCGAATCTTGTGGACGTCGGGATTGGTCACCGCCGGATTGTTGGCCGAAATGTACAGCGCCCGCAGCGGCGGATCGTTCATCGTCAGCAGCGCCTCGCCCAGCCTGAGGTGGTTGACCATCCGCGCCGAGGCGGGACCCGAGGGCTTGCGCACCGCGGCGTAGTTGAGATCGCACGACGCCGCCGTCAGCAACACCGCGCCACCGCCGCGCTTGCCGTAATGGCCGCTGACGCCTGGCAGCAAGGCCACCGCGCGCAACGCCTGGCCACCCCAGGTGAGGCGCGTCATGCCCTCGCCCAGCCGGATCAACGCCGCCTTCGAGCGGCCATACATCGACGCCAGCCGCTCGACGTCGGCAACGGTCAGGCCGGTGATTTCCGCCACTCGGTCCGGCGCGAAGCGCGGCAGGATCTCCTTCTCGACCCGATCGAACCCGACGGTGTGGGCGGCGACATAGGCGCGGTCGACCAGGCCGTCGCGAACGAGGACGTGCATGATACCCAACGCCAGCGCGGCATCGGTGCCGATGCGGATCGGCAGATGCCAGTCGGCCGACTGCGCGGTGCGGCTGCGGCGGGGATCGATCACCACGATCTTGACGCCGCGCTTCTTGCGCTGTGCCTCGGCCAAGGTCCAGAAATGGACGTTGGTCGCCATCAGATCGGCGCCCCACGAAATCACCAGATCGGAGTCCACGACCGATTCGGGATCCGCGCCGCCGATCGGCCCGATGGTCGCGTCCCACGCCGCCTCGCAACAGGTGTCGCACACCGTGCCGCCTTGCAGGCGGCTGGTGCCGAGCGCGTGGAACAGGCCGTTCACGAGGCCGCGGTTCATCAGGCCCTGGTGGGCCGAATAGGCGTAGCCGAGGATCGCGAGCGGCCCCGATTCCGCGATAACCGCCTTCCAGCGCGTCGCGATCTCGTCGAGCGCCTCATCCCAGGTTATCGGTTCGAACTGGCCCGAGCCCTTGGGACCGGTGCGCCGCAGCGGCGTCGTCAGACGCTCGGGCGAATGCACCAGCTCGGCGTCGCGGTTGACCTTGCCGCAGGCGAAACCGGCCGTGTAGGGGTGGTCGGGGTCGCCCTGCACCCGTACCACCTTGCCGTTCTCGACGCTCGCCACCAGCGAACACATGTCGGGACAATCATGGGCGCAAACGGTCCGGATCTGCTGCACGGCGGGGCACTCCTAGAAAAAGCGATCACCACCTTTCTAGCGCCCCCGGGCGTGCCGGGAGGAGGCGAAATTGTCCGCATCGCCGGGAAATTGTGCCGCGTCGCGGCTCAGCCCGGCGGCTTCAGCCCCGCCAGCAGCACCCGCTCGTCGCCGCGGAAATCGTTGACCACGCGCGAACGCACGTCGAACACCATCGTGGCCCGGTCGGCGGCGTTGTGGGCCGGCCATTCCGGAATCCGGGGATTGTTCGGATTCCCGCCGCGCGCGAAGGCCAGCCACGCCGCGCTCATCTGGTCCGCGACCGCCTGCGCTTCGGGTCCGGTGCCGACCATCGAGGCCGACAGGGCGACGTTGTCGAACACCATCGCCAGATCGAGCGAATGCGGCGAACCCCACTTGCCGCCGTCCACGGGCGTCGTCCAGTCGAGTTCGTACAGCCACACGGGCGCGGCCTTCTGTGCCGCCTTGCGCTCGGCCTGTTGCCAGGCGCCCTCGCGCATTGCCTTGTCGGTGGCGACGGCGAAGAAGATGTCGGACGGCGTGGCACCGGGGCGCGTCGCGCGGAAGGTCGCGATCACCTGGTCGATGTCGGCGTCGCGGAACCACGCCGCCAGCCGCTTGCGCAGGCCCGCGTCGTCGAGCTTGAAGCTGTCCGGGTCGCGCGCGCCGGTCAGCAGCGTCATCTCGGTCGCCGTCGTGCCAACGATCATGGGAATGTCGGCCGAGATCGCGGGTCCACCCGGCGCCCACGGACCCGAGGGCAGGTTGCGGCCATCGACCACCGGCCGGTAGTTCGCCTTCGCGGGTCCGCGCATCGCCTTGACCAGCCCCTCGACCAGCCGTTCCACCGGTAAGGTCGCAAGCCCCGCGGCGGCGTCGGACTTCATCTCCAGCGCCTCCAGCAACGCGACCGTCAGTTTCGTGCCTTCGGCGGCCGACATCGCCTGGAGATAGTACGAGCCCCTCTGCACGATGGCCTTGTGGAACAGGCCGCGCGCCGCCGGCATCGCCATCAGCGTGCTCACCTTTCCGCCGCCGCCGGACTGGCCGAAGATCGTGACGTTGGCCGGATCGCCGCCGAATTCCGCGATGTTTTCCTTAACCCATTTCAACGCCGCGACGATATCCAGCATGCCGGTGTTGCCGGCATCGGGGAAGGCGGGCGCCAGTTCGCCGAGCTGGAGATAGCCGAACACGTTCAGCCGGTGGTTCAGCGTCACGACCACGACGTCGCCCTTGCGACACAGCCGCGTGCCGTCGAACACGTTGCGCGAACCCGACAGCGACGTGAAGTCGCCGCCATGCAGCCACACCATGACCGGCCGCTTGACGTTGTCGCGCAAGCCCGGCGTCCAGACGTTGAGGATCTGGCAATCCTCGCTCATTTCTTTGTCGAACGTCCACGACGCGAACAGCGATCCCAGCGGCCCGCGCGCCTGCGGGCACATCGGTCCGAACGCCAGCGCGTCGCGCGTGTCGGTCCACGGCTTCGGGGCCACCGGCGCCAGGAAGCGCGGGGCGCTGGCGTAGGGAATGCTCCTGAATATCCGGATGCCGTTGTCCTCGACGCCGCGCACCTTGCCGTGCGCGGTCGCCGCGACCGGCGCGTCGGCGGCGAGCGCGCTACCGACCCCGACATGGGCCGCGGCGAGGCAGCCGATGAAGGTGCCGATCATGGTGCGACGGTCCAGCATGGTGGTGTTCCTTTCGGCGGTCGGGCGACTGGTCGTCCCCGAGGTTCGCGGCACCGCGTTCGACGAGGAGCCGCGGCCCGCGCAAATCCGCGGCACGCCTGACTGGCGCGCCGCGGACGACAGGTTCGCCCTGTGGTCGCTACGACAGGCGATAGAGCCTGGCGGCGTTGTCGCAGATCACCTTGCGGCGGGTCGCGGCCGGCACGTGGCTCAGCTCCTTCTCGATGAAGTCGCGCGAGTCGGGCCAGATGCCGTCGGGGTGCGGATAGTCCGAACCCCACATGACGTTGTCCTCGCCGAGCTCCGCCAGCAGCTTGATGCCGACCTGGTCGGTCTGGTAGGTCGCGTAGCACTGGCGGCGCCAGTAGTCGCTCGGCTTCATCTTGAGGTCGAGGTCCTGGAACTGGTCCCCCCACTCCAGATCCGTGTGCTCGAGCACGTACGGGATCCAGCCGAGACCGGCTTCGCCGATCACGATCCTGAGGTCGGGGTAGCGCTCCAGCGCGCCGCTGAACAACAGCTGGATCAGCATGTAGCTCATGTGCATCTGGAAGCCGGTGATGTGCGTCGCGAAGGCGCGGCGGGCGATCTTCGGCGTCATCTTCGTGTAGTCGGGCGAGCGGCCGCCGATGGTGTGGAAGTGCACCGGAATCTTCGTCTCGTGCGCGATCCGCCACAGCGGTTCGTAGAAATCCTCGTAGAGCGGGATCATGTCGGGCCGGTTGGCGACGTCGATGCCGCGCACGCCGCGATCGGCCGCGCGCTTCACCTCGGCGACGGCGGCCGTCATGTCGTGGCTGGGCACGTTGGCGAGGCCGATCAGGCGTTCGGGATGGACGCTGCAGAAATCGTGGAGCCAGTCGTTGTAGATCGAGAGCATCTCGCAGGCTGCCTCGCCGTCGTTGAGGCGCCCGCTCGAGCCCAGCACGCCGTAGAGCACCTCGGCCTGCACGCCGTCGAGGTCCTGGTCCTTCAGCCGCAGGTCGGGGTCGGTCAGCCGGCGGATGCCTTTCTTCCCGTCCTCGTAGAGACCGGTCGAGGCCATGCGGTCGGAACGGTAAATCTCGCCGGGCACGTACTTGCGGCCGGCCGATCCCATGCCGTTGACGAGGCCGAACTGGGCGCCGTTGCGGCTGACCCAGCGCGGACCGTCGGGTCCGTCGACGACGTGGGGCATGCGGTCCTTGAACTTCGCCGAGGCGTTGGCGGTGAAGAGATCGGTCGGCAGCCAGATCAGGTCGATATGGCCATCGGCCGAAATCACGTCGTACTTCATCGTTCGCTCTCCTGGTTCATTGGATGTCCGGTGTCTATTCGGCGGCCCGCCTGGGCGGTTCGCGGAACTGCGTCCTGTAGCGATCCCACTCGTCGGCGCCGGCAAGCTGGAACGCCTGTTTCGGCGATATGTCCGACGTCGGCATCGGATGACGCCCCTGCTGCTTCAGATTGGCGAGCGCGATCTCGCAGGCGCCCAGCACCGAACGCGACAGGACGCCCGGCAGGATCGTCAGTTTGTAGCCAAGGCCCTCGACGTCGGGGAGCGCCATGTCCGGCGTCTTGCCGCGCCACACCATGTTCAGCATGCACGGCCCCTTGACCAGGCGCGGCACCGCCGCGACCTCGTCCAACGTCTGCGGCGCCTCCACGAAGGCCATGTCGGCACCGGCCTCGATCGCGGCGTTGGCGCGTCGTATCGCCTCCTCGAAGCCCAGCGGCGCCCGCGCGTCGGTGCGCGCGATCACCATGAAGTTCGGGTCGATCTTGGCGCTGACGGCCGCCCGGATCTTGGCGACATAGTCGTCGATCGGCACGATCGTCTTGTCCTCGAGATGGCCGCACTTCTTGGGAAAGCCCTGGTCCTCGATGTGCAGGCCCGCGACGCCGCGCCGCTCGTACTCGCGCACCGTGCGGATCGCGTTCAGCTCGTTGCCGTAGCCGGTATCGGCGTCGGCGATCACCGGCAGCCTGACCGAGGCCGCGATGCGGCCGGCGTTGTCGGCCATCTCGGTCATCGTGAGCAGCCCGTAGTCGGGATAACCCAGGCTCGCCGCCGTGCCGCCGCCGGTCATGTAGACGGCGGAGAAGCCCGCCCGTTCGATCGAGCGGGCGGTGATGCAGTCGTAGGCACCGGGCGCCACGACCATTCCCTTCGTCATCGCGTCGCGGAAGGCTTTCGTCGTCGTCATCTGGTCGCTCCCGATATCGGTGTTTGCGGCGCCGCGGTCATTCGGCCGCCTGCTTGCCCGGCGTCCGGAACTGCGTCCGGTAGCGGTCCCATTCATCGGCGCCGGCGCGCTGGAATCCCTGCTGCGGCGTGATGTCGAGCTTCGGGCTCGGATGGCGACCGGTGGCGCGCACTTCGGCCAGAACGCCTTCGCAAACGCCCAGCGCCTCCTGGAACAGCATGCCGGGCAGGATCGCGAACTTGTAGCCCATGGCCTCGGCGTCCAGCAGCGGTACGTCGGGGGTCTTGCCGCGCCACACCATGTTCAGCATGCACGGCCCCTTGACCAGACGCGGCACCGCCGCGACCTCGTCCATGGTCTGCGGCGCCTCCACGAAGGCCATGTCGGCACCGGCCTCGATCGCGGCGTTGGCGCGCCGTATCGCTTCCTCGAAGCCCAGCGGCGCCCGCGCGTCGGTGCGCGCGATTACCATGAAGTCGGGGTCCGTCTTGGCGCTCACGGCGGCGCGGATCTTGGCGACGTAATCGTCCAGCGGAACGATCACCTTGTCTTCGAGATGGCCGCACTTCTTGGGGAAGCCCTGGTCCTCGATGTGCAGGCCCGCGACGCCGCGCCGCTCGTACTCGCGCACCGTGCGGATGGCGTTCAGCTCGTTGCCGTAGCCAGTGTCGGCGTCGGCGATCACCGGCAGCTTGACCGACTCCGCGATGCGGCCGGCATTGTCGGCCATCTCGGTCATCGTCAGCAGCCCGTAGTCGGGATAGCCGAGGTAGGAAGCACTGCCACCGCCGGTCATGTAGACGGCCGGGAAACCCGCCCGCTCGATGGCGCGCGCGGTCATGCAGTCGTAGGCACCGGGGGCCACGATCATCCCCTTCTTCATGGCTTCGCGAAAAGTCGCTGGCCTGCTCATCGTCGATCTCCCTGCGTCGCGTTCCGGGGACTGTCGCGCGCGTCCCGCGACGTGCCACCAGGCCTACTCAACGGTCATTCCAAGTCTGCGGATCTGTTGCCCCGACTCCACCAGCTCGCGCTGGAAGCGCTTGCTGAACTCGGCCGGCGGCATGCCGCCCGGCAGCGCGCCGAAATCCGTCAGCTTGGCCAACACCGCGGGCGACGCGAGGACTCTCACGATATCGGCGTGGATGGCCTCGACGACCGCTGGCGGCGTGCCGGCCGGCGCGAACAGTCCGTACCAGGAGTTCTCCTCGAGGCCGAGGATGCCCTGCTCCTTGAACGTCGTCACCGAAGGCAGGATACCGAGACGCCGTTCGCTGAGAATGCCGAGCGCCTTGAGATTGCCGCTGCGGATCAGCGACAGTGCCGAGGTGACGCTGGAAACGCCGACATCGACCCGGCTGGCCGCGATATCGCCAATGAACTGGGCGGCGCCCTTGTAGGGAATATTGGTCAGCTTGACACCGGCCTTGTCGAAGATTCGCTCGGCGATCAGCCGACTGCCCGGGTCGGGGCTCGCGAAGGTCCGCTTGTCGGGTCCTTCTTTCCGGATCACCTCGACCAGCTCCTTCAGATCGTTCGCGGGCAGCGTCGGCGAGCCGACCAGCGTGACGACGGAATGCGCCATCGGCGTGATCGGCGCGAACGCCGTCGCCGTGTCGTAGGGCAATTTCATGACGTGGGCGTTGATCGCGATGCCCGACACCGCGAGAACGAGCGTGTGGCCGTCGGGCGGCGCGCGCGCGACGATGGTCGATCCGATGGAACCGTTGCCGCCGGTGCGGTTGTCGACGATCACCGTCTGGCCCCAGAGCTCTTCCAGCGCTTTCGCCATCAACCGGCCGACGGCATCGGTGCCGCCACCGGGACTATAGGGCACGACGATGGTCACGGTCCGGTTTGGCTGAAACGCCGCCTTCGGCGCGGTCGCGGTCTGGCCCGTCGCCGGCCCGGTAAAAGCAAGGGCAGCCGAAAGAGCTGCGAGCGCCGCCAGTAGCTTTCCCACGTTGAATTCCTCCACGTCGTTTCTGGATTGTTGCAGCAACACGCAGACTGTCGGAAACAGGCACCACCACGTCCGGGACGACGCCCTGGCGTTCGGATCGAGCCGGCTTGTCCCCCGATTCCCAGGGACCTGCGCCGCCGCCTTGATCCGGCGTCACGTCCGCCTCGACCAATGTCCGGACGACGTCCGGACCGCGAAATCGATCCCCTCCCTCGCACATTCAGACACTCCGCCAGGACGGCGACAAGTCGTCAGTCGGTCATGCCTGCATCCCGTGCCCGGTCGACGTCGCCGTTCCTCGACAAGCCGGTATTCGCACGGACAGGGAGGAGCGCGTCGACGTTTCGCGCTGTCGCGAGGTGCGCGAATCAGGCGATGCCCGCCGCTCCATCACGCCCCTTCATTTCCCCGCCCATCCGTCCTATATTGGGTCCGTCGGGGTAACCCGACTATGAAGATAAACGCCGCGTGGCATAGACGTTTCGGACCCGGGGGCGGTACCCGGCGCCTCCACCATTCTCCCCAAACGTTCGCGGGCGGGGCCAGCGGGGGCGACACAGGATCGACGAGCGTAATAAAGGCACGGTTTTCTTCCGGGATGGTTCCGTCGTTATCGGGCCATACACAAGTGCCAACGATAACAACGTAGCACTCGCTGCTGCCGCCTAAACAGCGGACGTAAGCGCGGTTCGGGGGGGCACCGGGCAACAGAAGCCCCCTCACTTCATTCCGGGCCGGCGCCGCGACCGGTCGACGACCGGAGCGGCAGTCGGGGCGGGTCGTGGACAACAAGGACGCTTCTCCCGCCGCCCAGGACCATCTGGTCGCCCTCCGGGCCGGCTACCGGATCGGCCACTACACCATCGTGTCGGTGCTGGGCGAAGGCGGCTTCGGCATCACCTATCGCGCCCGCGACGAGACCTTGCGGCGCGACGTGGCGGTCAAGGAATACCTGCCGGCCGATCTGGCGATACGCGACCACGACACCACCATCCGGCCGCGCTCGAAGGCCGACGTCGAGCTCTACCAGTGGGGCCTGCAACGCTTCGTCGACGAAGGCCGAACGCTCGCCGCCCTCGACGCGCCGGGCGTCGTGCGGGTCTATGATTTCGTCGAGGCCAACGGCACCGCCTACATGGTGATGGAGCTGGTGCTTGGCGAGAGCCTGGCGCACCGGCTGGACCGCGCCGGGCCGCTGCCGCCGGCCGAGCTGACGGCAATGACCGCCCACCTGCTGCAAGGCCTCGATATCGTCCACCGCGCCGGCTATCTGCACCGCGACATCAAGCCCGCCAACATCCTGATCCGCCCGACCGGCCACGCCGTGCTGGTCGATTTCGGGGCAGCCCGCGCCGCCCGGCGGCCCGGCACCGGCAGCGCGCGGGCGCTGACCAGCGTCTACACGCCGGGCTACGCGCCGCCCGAGCAATATGCCGGCGACGGCAGCGACCAGGGTCCGTGGACCGATCTCTACGCGCTGGCCGCCACGCTCTACGAGGCAGTCACCGGCCACGCGCCGCCCGACGCCACCAGCCGCTTGATGTCGGACCGCATGGTGCCCGCCCGCGAGGTCGCCGCCGGCCGCCACGCGCCGGCGTTCCTCGCCGGCATCGACGCGGCACTCGCCTTGCGCCGCGAGCAGCGGCCACAATCGGTCGCGGCATGGCTCGCCATGCTGCGCGGCGACGCGACGACCGCCCCGGCGATCGCGCCGGCGACGCCCGCGCCATCGGTGCGCAAACCGCCGCCGCCGCCGCGCCTGACCGCGGCGACCGGACCCGACAGCAAGGCACCGCGCAACGCACCCGGCACCGGCACGCCGCCGCCCTCGATACAGCGGCCCGTCGCCCCGGCCATGCAGCCCGCCGCGGCGATACCCGTGGCGCGACCGGCCGCGCCGCCGGCCGCGGCAGCGGCAGTGGCACCGATGGGCTTGACGTCGATGCCGACCGGAACCGCTTTGCCGCCGCCGAAGGCGCGCGCGCCGGTCGTGCTCTACGCATTGCTCGCCGTCGCGGCCGCAGCCACGCTGGCCGCCGGCGGCTGGTTCGTCGCCAGCCAGTTCGCGCCTGCCGCGACGCCCCGCCCCGTCGCCAGCACCGCGCCGGCCGACACGGCCGCGGGGCGGCCGCGGACAGCCGACCAGGAACGCCAGGCCGCCGACGACGCCAAACGCCGCGCCGCGGAGACCGAGCGGCGCGACGCCGAGGAGGCGCGCCGGAAAGCCGACGCCGAGGCGCGGCAACGCGAAGAGGAGGCGCGGCGCCAGGCCGCCGAGCGCGAGCAGGCGAGCGCCGAGGCCGAACGCGTCCGGCTCGAGGAAGCCGCGCGCCTGCGGGCCGCCGAGGAAGCGCGCCAGAAAGCCGAGGCCGACGGCCGCCAGCGCGAGGAAGAGGCCAGGCGGCACGCCGCCGAGTGGGAACGGTTGAAGATCGAGGATCAGCGCCGCCGCGACGAAGCACGACGGCTGGCCGAAGCGGAACGCCGTCGTGCCGACGAGGCCCGCGCCAAGGCCGAAACCGACCGCCAGTCGCATCAACCGGCCCGCCCGATACCATCGGCGCCGGTGGCCGCGTCGCCTGCGCCCGTGCCCCCGGCTCCGGTGCCGGCCGCGCCGCCACCACCACCACCGGTCGCGCCGCCGCAGCCGCAACACGCCGCCGACGGGACATGGACCGGTCAGGCCGCCATCCGCACCCACGCCCGCACCGGCGTCTGCGAGGAAGGCTTCACGGTGCGCGGCAGCGCCAGCGCCGGCAACTGGACCGGCACGACCTCCAACGGCCTGCGGCTGGCGATGACCATCGGCCCCGACGGAATGACGCCGACGCGCGTGGCGCTCGACGGTCGCGATCCGCCGGCCTGGCTGGGCGACCTGCGCCAGCTGACGCTCGAACTGCGCGACGGCTGCGTCTACCGGATCCGCTTCACGCGGCAGTGAAGCGCGCGGCGCGGCGATGGCGCCGTTGACAGCGGCGCGTGGCTATGCGGAATCTCCCGCCGGAGCCGAAGCCAATGACCGACAAGTTTCACTACGATGCGCTGATCGACGACGCCATGCGCGGCGTCGTGCGGCGCGTGCTCAAACAAGTGGCCGAAAGCGGCCTGCCGGGCGCGCATCATTTCTATCTCAGCTTCCGCACCGCCGACCCCGGCGTCGAGGTGCCCGCGTATCTGCGCGAGAAAGATCCCGACGAGATGACGGTGGTGCTGCAGCACCAGTACTGGGGGCTGGAGGTCACCGACGAGCATTTCGAGGTCACGGTCAGCTTCAACCGCCGCAACGAGCGGCTGAAGGTGCCTTTCGCGGCCCTGTCGGCGTTCGTCGATCCCTCGGTGCGGGTCGGCCTTCAGTTCACCAAGCGCGACGCTTCGGGCGCGGCCGTCGAGACCAAACCGGCCTTGGCGGCGCCGGACGCGAAGACCGGCCCGGCCGAGGAAGCGCCCGCCCAGGACACCACGGCGGCACCGGGCGAGGCGACGCCCGCCCCGGCAGCCGGCGGCAAG
>CAMDVZ010000006.1 GCA_945878895.1 Caenispirillum bisanense
GGGCCTGAAGGCAACGCGCGCGACGGCTTCCACCTTCACCGGCAAGGGCATCCGCGTCGCCGTCCTCGACACCGGCTTCGACCTGCTGCACCCGGACTTTCGCGGGCGCCCCATAGTGTCGAAGTCGTTCATTGCAGGGCAGACGGTCCAGGACGGCCAGGGCCACGGAACGCATTGCGTCGGCACGTCCTGCGGGCGCAAGGACGCCAATGGCCGGCGCTACGGCGTCGCGGGCGACGCGTCGATCCATGTCGGCAAGGTGCTGAGCAACGCCGGCAGCGGCGCGACATCGGGCATCCTCGCGGGCATGGAATGGGCCATCGTCGCCAAATGCCAGGTGATTTCCATGTCGCTCGGCAACACGGTCTCGACCCCGTCGGTCGCCTACGAGAACGTCGGCCGGCGCGCGCTCAATGCCGGAAGCCTGATCGTCGCAGCCGCCGGAAATCACCGGCAGACGGGGAACCCCGCAGTGCCGGGCACCGTTGCCAAGCCCGCGAACAGCCCGTCGATCATGGCCGTCGCCGCCGTGGACAGCCGACTCGGTCTGGCGTCGTTCTCGTGCACGTCCGGCGGCGCGTCCGGCGCGAAGGTCGACATCGCCGCCCCGGGCGTCGCGGTCTATTCCTCGGTCAGGATGCCGACGCGCTACGCGACGTTCAACGGCACCAGCATGGCGACGCCGCACGTCGCCGGCGTCGCGGCGCTGTGGTCGCAAGCGACCGGCGCGACGGGCTGGCGGCTCTGGCAGACCCTGACTTCGCGCGCGTCGGGCCTGCAACTGTCGGCCGCCGATGTTGGTTCCGGACTGGTCCAGGCACCCTGACGCGAAGGAAGGCGCTTCGACGAGGCGGCCGTCGACGCGCCGGTCGCGACGACCGCGCGATCGCCGCGTGGTCGTGATAGGATCGCGTGCCGTTGGCCCTCGGCGCGGGAGGCAACCATGACCAGCAAAGAGATGATCGGCGTCGTCGTAACGGTCGACGACGCGCACCGGTCGGGCATCGAAGACGTGGCCCGCGCGCTGGCGACGGCCGGCCTGCGCGGCGGCACGGTCCTGGCCATGGCGGGCATCGTGACCGGAAAGGCGCCGGCGACCAAACTCGCCGCCCTCGCCAACGTCGAGGGCGTCGTCGCGGTCGAACGCGACGGCCAAATGCAGGCGCTATAGACTCGCCGGCCGCCTCAAACCCCGCCGACCCAGTTCGTCGTCGTCCAGCCGCCGTCGACCGCCAGGGTCTGGCCGTTCACGAACGACGCCTCGTCGGAACAGAGAAAATGGATCGCGTTGGCGACGTCCCCGGGCTGGCCCCAGCGCGGGAAAGGCGTCGTCTCGACCATCAGCTTGCGATAGACGGCGCTGTTGGCGAGTCGCTCGCGCGTCATGCCGGTCTCGATCAGGCCCGGCGCGACTGCGTTGACGCGAATGCCCTTGGGGCCGTAGTCGGCGGCCATCTGGCGCGTCAGGCCCGCAAGCGCCGCCTTGGTCGTGGAATAGATCGACGAGCCGGGGTAGCCAACGAGCCCGAAGGCGGACGACAGATGCACGATGCTGCCGCGGCCGGCCTTCAGACGCGGCAGCGCTTCGCGCGTGAAGCGGAATACCGCCCGCAAATTGGTGTCGATGAAGCGGTCGAGTTCGGCGTCGCTGGTTTCGTGCACGGCCTTCGCGCCACCGATGCCGGCGTTGTTGACCAGCCAGTCGAGCCCACCGAACGCCGCGACCGTGGCATTCACGGCCTCGCCCGGCGCGGCGTCGGCGGTCACGTCCTGCACCAGCGTGCGCAAACGATCGCCGGCGGCGGCGATCCGCGCGGTCTCGGCCAGCCCTTCCGCCGCCCGGTCGGTCGCGAACACGACGTGACCGGCGCGCAGGCAACGCAACACGGTGGCGCGGCCGATGCCGGAACCGGCGCCGGTGACGAGGGCGATGCGTTGGTCGGTCATGCGGTGTCTCCGAAGCGCGTGGCGCGGGCGGGCTCGGCGCCAACCTCGCCACCGCGACGCGCCCGGTCAACCTGTCCGATGTCCCGACCGGGTGGTCCGGATCCGGTCGATCGTCGCGGCGACCGCCTCGCTCGCGCGCGCCGGAACGATGGCCGTGCCGGGATGGGCGCGCGCGAAGACGCCGAAAATCTCCTCGGCGAAGTCGTCGCCGATCGCCTCGACACCCTCGAAATCCAGCGTCGCCTCCGGAAACGATTCCAGCCGGCCGAGCACGGCGCGGGCCTGCGCGCGCGATACCAGCGGCTCGCGGGGATACCGCGCGAGGCCGACCGGTACGTGGGCGCGGCGGCGTACGCCCTCGCCGTCGTGCCAGGAGGCCAGCACGCCGGCGACCGTTCGTCCGGAATCGAGGGCGACCCGCATCGCCAGGCGGGTGCCGACGCCGGTCAACCCGTCGAACCCGGCCGTCGCCGACCATCCGCCCGTGGCGTCGCGGACGCGCGCGACCGACAGGTTCGGACAGTGGATGTCGATTGCGTCGAGCATTTCCGTGGCAAGGAACAGCCCTTCGCCGGCATGGTGGAGCGGGTCGGTCGTCAGGCGGCCTTTGGCGAGTTCGAGCGCCGCCCGTCGCGCGTCGGGCAAGCCGAAGTGGCGCCTGATTTTCTCGAACAGCCCGGTGCCGCGATCGGTCACCGCGATCTCGACCGCCGCGACGGTCCGCTCCACCACGATCGCCGCGACGTCGGCACCGGAATGATCGCGCGCGTTGTCGAGCGCCGCGGCGAACGCGTGCCGGCAGAGGTCGACGACGCTGGCTCGCCCGCCGTCCAGCACCGGCGCGACGCGCGACGCGAACACCGCGTCGGCCGACAGATCGGGATCGAGCCGCACCTCGAACGACGCGCGCGCCGCCGGCGCCAGTCGATAGCGCCGCTGCCGGGTGTTGCCGCTGGCTTCCAGCACGCCCTCTCCGGTCAATCTCAACAGATGCAGCGACACCGCCGCCCGCGTCAGCGCGAAGGCGTCGCCGACCATGGCGGCGATGTCGTCGGGATGCGCCCCGACGTTGTCGAGCACGAAGGCCCGGATCGCCGCTGCGCGTTCCGAGGGTTTGAGCTTGGCGGGAGCGCGCGGATTCTGGTTTGCCATGGCGGGGAACCGTTTTATGGGCCTCGCGGCGCGCTTGTCCATCCGCACCCCCGATCGGACGGATATTCTCGCCGTTGGCCGCGCGTCGCGCCGTGGGATAGCATCGGTGGCACTCGGCGCCGCCATTGCCGGCGCGGCCGCAACACGAACGCGCGGAGAATGCAGACCATGCTCGTGGACCGCTATGGATTGACGACCGGCACGGCGTCGGCCGAAGCCCGTGATGCCTATGTCGCGGGCGTCGACTGCGTGTTGTCGGCGGCGCATGGCGCGGAGGCGCATCTGAAGCGCGCGGTCGCCGCCGACCCGACATTCGCGCTGGCCTGGGCAGCGCTGGCGCGCGCCAGTTTCCTGACCGCCAACGTCGCGGAGGTCCGCCACGCGGTCGCGAAAGCACGCGAAGCCGCCGCCAAGGCCGGCCCGCGCGAGCGCGGCCACGTCGATGCGCTGTGTCTGGCGATGGAAGGCAAGCCGGTCGAGGCCTTCGCCGCGACCAAGACCCATCTCGCGGACTTTCCGCGCGACGCCATGGTGATCGCGCCCGCGACCGGCGTGTTTGGCCTGATCGGCTTCAGTGGCCGGCCCGGCCGCGAACCCGAGCAGCTCGACTTTCTCGAAGCCCTGCGCCCGGGGCTCGCCGGCGACTGGTGGTTCGACACGGTGCATGCCTTCGCGCTGGAGGAACTCGGACGGCTCGACGAGGCCGAGGCCTTGATCGATCGCGCGCTGGCGGCCAATCCCGCCAACGCACACGGCGTCCATATCAAGGCGCACGTTCTCTACGAGCGCGGCGAGGATGCCGCCGCGCTCGGCGGCCTCCAGACCTTCATGGCCACCTATCCGCGCGAGGGGCTGATGCATTGCCACATCTCGTGGCACGTCGCGCTGTCCTTGCTGGCGGTCGGCCGGACCGCCGAGGCATGGAGCGTGTTCGACGCCGGGGTGCGTCACGGCGGTGCGTGGGGCCCGGCGCTCAACACCGTCACCGACGGCGTCGCCTTCATGTGGCGGGCCGAACTGGCGGGCCACCCGCGCGACGCGGCCCGCTGGAACGCGATGCGCGACCACGCGCTGGCTTCGTTCCCCAAGGGCGGCGTGGCGTTCGTCGACGTGCATCGCGCCGTCGCCTGCGTGGCGGCCGACGACGACGACGGGCTGCAGGCCATCGTCGAGGATTTGCGTGGTCGCGTCGCGGCCGGACGCTATCCCGCCGGCGACGTGGTGCCGGCACTGGCAACCGGTTTCGCCGCCTTCGCGCGCGGCGCCTTCGCCGAAGCCATCGCGACCTTCGAGCAGGCGCTCGCGGACACCGTGCGGATCGGCGGCAGCCGCGCCCAGCGCGATCTGGTCGAGACAACCCTGGTGGCGGCATACATCGGGGGCGGCCGGGCGAACGACGCCCGCGCCTTGGTCGCCCGGCGGACCGACCGCGCGCCTTCGACGCCGGTGGCGGGCTACGCCTGAACGCCTCGGCCATCGCGAACGGCGGTCCGGGCAGACGCCTTCATGCGGCCGGTCCCGCGGCGCGTTCGCCATCGCGGAATCCGCGACACCCCACACCGACCGGGTCGATTTCGATCATCGGGCTCCGGGCGGTCGACGACGATGCCGGGATGGATTTTCGTTGACAAAAGAGTTTTAAAGTGCATATTTTGGGAGTGATATCGTTTGCCACCACCGCCCCATCCGAAAGGAAATGTTCCGCCGAAGACATGCGTCCGGCGGAGCGACGTGCCTTGTCCGGAAAATCCGGGGTGTCGTCCGGCCGGTGTCCGGCGGCAATGCCGCCTTGTCCGGAAGAAAATGGCGTTGTCCGGACCACCACCGGCCCTGTCCGGAAAGGGTCGACCTTGTCCGGCGTTTGGCGCGGGGTGGGGGGTGTCGGCCGGACAAGCCCGGCACGACCACGTTCCCCGGCGGCGCGACGGGCATGGATCGCGGCGCCCGGCGTGCTATCTGGACGACCTCGTTCGGAATTCCGGAGACTCCCATGGTCGAGCTGATCAATCCCGCGCGCGAGCGCCTGAAGAAGGGCGAAGTCTCGCTCGGCGTCGGCCTGCGCCAAAGTCGCACCGTGGACATCGCGCCGGCCATGAAGACCGCCGGCTACGACTGGCTGTTCATCGATCTCGAACACAATTCGATGGATCTCGACACCGCCGTCCAGATCGCCGTGACAGCCAATGGTTATGGTATTTCGCCGATCGTGCGGGTGCCGTGGGGCCAGTTCGACATGGCGACCCGCGTGCTCGACGGCGGCGCCATGGGGATCGTGATCCCGCACGTCGACACCGTCGAGGAAGCCCGCGAGGTGGCCGACCGGCTGCGCTATCCGCCCGTTGGGCATCGTTCGGTGGCGGGAGCGCCGCCGCAGCTGCGTTTCGAGACCCATCCGCCGGCCGAGGCCACGAAGGCCGTCAACGAGGCGATCCTCGTGGTGGTGATGCTGGAGACGCCCAAGGCCATCGCCAACGCCGACGCCATCGCGGCGGTGCCCGGTATCGACGTGTTGCTGATCGGCACCAACGATCTGATGACCGAGATGGGCATTCCGGGCCAGCTCGAGCACCCCGACGTCGTGAAAGCCCACGCGACCAACATCGCGGCCTGCCGCAAGCACGGCAAATGGCCCGGCATGGGCGGTATCTACGTGCCGGCGGCGATGTCGAAATACGTCGCCATGGGCAACCGGTTCATCCTCTCGGGCAACGACCTGAACTTCATGATGGACGCGGCGAGGACGCGCTCGTCGTTCCTGCGCGACGTGGAGCTCTAGACGCCCGTCAGTAGCCGATCTCCTCGATCGAGGACATCTCGACGGCATTGGGCGCCCAGTCGAGCTTCGAGAGGTCGAGCCAGCCGATCACGGTGCGGATCGGCGTGTTGCCGTCGATCCTCGTGTAGCCGTCGGTGGCGCCCGAGGGCATGATCTTGCGGCGCTTGAGATCGCCGTCGGTGCCGTTGGCCTGTCCGGCCTCGGCGGTGTTCCAGTAGATTCCGTCGGCGCCCTTCTCGGCCGACATGAACACGAACACGTGCTCGGAGAGGTTCGACCCGCCGGGGTCGCGAATGAAAACGATGTCGCCGGCCTTGGGGCCGCCGACACCCGTCGCGATCGCCTGTTCGAGGGCATTGAAATAGGGATTCTTCGCCGATGGTTTGGCGTAGGGTTCGGCGACGCGCACGAAGGGGCCGGCAGCGTTCCACGAAAAACTGCCGCCGTTGCGCACCGCCCGCGTCGCCTTCAGGCCGATGAACAGAATCGAGATGTTGCCGCCGTTCTCGTACTTCAGGCCCATGCCGCCATCCGCGCGATTCATCCGGTCGGCCTCGGTGCAGCCGAGCTTGTGCAGCAGCCAGTGACACAGGAACCCACACGTCGTGCCGCTGGTGGGCGTCTTGGCCCAGCCGGTCGAGGACACGATCTCCTTGTATTGCGGGCTGCTGGCGGTGAAGGGCACGTTGGCCTTGAGCAGGCGCAGCGCCCGCCGACGGATCCACCACATTCCGTGCTCGTCGAGCTTCATGGCCTGCCCTCCGGTTTCCGCGACCGGCAGTCTACGCCGAATTCACGAAATCTGCACAACTCCGCCACGCCCCGGCGCGCCGGGTTCGGTAGCTTCCATTCCGCCGGCTGGTCGCGCGACGTTCGGATGCATTGTGTCCGGCGCCGCCCTCGCCTAGAAGCCGGCGCGAAGAGAGGCAAGGATCGCCGTGCGTCCGTTCATCCGTCCGATTCTCGTGGCACTGCTGGCATTGGCGCCTGTCGCCGTCGCGCCCGCCGTCGCCGAAACCCCGATCGCCCTGCCCGCGAGCGAGGAACCGCCGCCGGTCTCGGCGAGCGAATTCGCGACGGTGGCTCCTCCGGCCGCGGTGCCGGCCGTGGCGGTGCCGGTCGTCCCCGTGCCGGTCGCTCCGGCGCCCTCCAGGGTCACCGTCGCGGTGCTGGGCGATTCGCTGGGCGACGGCATGTGGGGCGGGCTCTACCGCCTGATGATCCGCGACAAGCGCTACGGCTTCGTGCGGGCGGCGCGGAACTCGGTCGGCTTCGCCGCCGACGACCTGCTCGACATGATCGACGGCGCGCTGGCCCACGGGCCGGTCGACGCCGCCGTGATCATGATCGGCGCCAACGACCGCCGCAGCTTCTTCGTCGGCACGCAGTCGAAGGCGCTGTTCCGCAGCAAGGCCTGGCTCGACATGTACGGCGCGCGGGTCGGCGCCTTCATGGACCGGCTGGAACAGCGCAAGCTGCCGACCGTCTGGATCCTGCTGCCGGTGATGCGCGACGCCGAAGCCAGCAAGGATGCCCAGCTCATCAACGACATCGTGGTCAAGGCGGCGGCCACCCGGCCAGGCGTGAAGACGCTGCCGACCTGGCCGATGACGGTCGACGAGACGGGCGCCTACACCGCCCATTTCAAGGACATCAAGGGCGTCAAGCGCCTGATGCGTGCGGACGACGGCGTGCATTTCCAGCCGCCGGCCTACGAGCTGATCGGCGATGCCGTGCTGCGGTCCTTGCGCGAGAGCGTGACGCCGTTCAAGTTGCTCGGCGCCGGCTGAATTCTCCCCCTCGCGCCGGTTCCCCGACGCGGGTAAATGGACGCATGAACGCCCTCCCGAAATTCACCGCCGCCGTCCGCGCGCTGCGCACCCTGCCGGGCCTGATGCTGGGCGGGCTGCTGCTCGCCTGCACCCCCGGCGCCTCGACCGGCGACGCCGCACCCGGCAACGCCCAGCAAGCCGCCGCGGGTCCCTCGCTGACCGGCTTCCACCGTGCCCTGTCGGACCTCGAATCGGGCCGTCGCAATCGCCTCAACGTGGTCCAGATCGGCGACAGCCACACCGCCAACGACCATTTCAGTGGCCGTCTGCGCCGCCTGCTCCAGGAGCGTTTTGGCGACGCCGGCCGGGGCATGATGCCGCCGGGTTACCCGTTCCCCTACTGGCGGCCCTACCAGGTCCAGGTCGAGCAGTCGGGCTGGCAGGTCGTCACCAGCAACCGCCAGGGCGCCACCGGCGCATTCGGCCTGTCGGGTCACGTCGTCCGCGGCGCGAAATCGGGCGACCGGATGACCCTGACCGCCAGCGACGAGAACGCCGCCGACGGTGGTTCGTTCGACTCCGTCGAGCTGCATTTCTTCCGTCGCCCCGGCGGCGGCGCGTTGCAGGTGAGCATCGACGGCCGCTTTCATTCCGAGATCGAGACCGGTGGCGGCGCCTACCTGCTCGATCGCAAGACCTTCGACGTGCCCGCCGGCAGCCGCTCGCTCGAACTGCGGCCACGCGGCAACGGGCCGGTCGATCTCGCCGACTGGGCAGTCTACCGCAAGAAGCGCGGCGTGACCTTGACCAGCCACGGTTTCAGCGGCGCCACCATCGAGATCCTCGGCCGCTGGGACTGGCGCGCCACCACCGCCCAGCTGCGCCATCTCGATCCCGGCCTGGTGATCCTGGCCTTCGGCACCAACGAGGGTTTCGCCGCCCGGGAAAAGATCGGCGACTACGCGGGCTATTTCGCCTCCTACGTCGACATGGTCCGACAGGCGGTGCCCAACGCCTCCGTCGCCGTGGTCGGCCCGCCCGACGCCAACCGGTTGCCTTCGTACTGCGGTCGCGGCGCCGACGGAGCCTGCGCGCCGCTGCGGGGCGGCGAGATCGCCAGCTACAGCGCCATGCTGAACGGCCGCGACCGCAACCTCTGCCGCTGGCACGCGCCCGCAGCGCTGGGCTACGTGCGCGACGCGCAGCGCCAGGTCGCGCGCCAGAAAGGCGTCTTCTTCTGGGACTGGTCGCAGGTGCAGGGCGGCGAGTGCGGCGCCGACAAATTCGCCCGCCAGGGGCTCGGCCACGGCGACCACGTCCACATGCGCCAGGACGGCTACTGGGCCTCCGCCGAGCGGCTGTTCGAGGAACTGGTCCGCGGCTATCGACGCCGCTGACGAACGAGCGCCGCCGGCCCGCATTCCCGCATGATTTTCCCCACCCTCAACTTCCTGCTGTTCTATCTCGTCGTCTGGCCCGTCGCGTGGGGCCTGGCGCTGCTGCGCCAACACACGCTGCACAAGCTCGCGATCATCGCCGCCAGCTATTTCTTCTACTGCGTCTGGAACTGGAAGCTGGCGTTCCTGCTGTTCGCCAGCGTGGTGCTGAACTTCGCCGCCGGCCGGCTGATCGACGCCACGCGCGGCGGGACACGGCTGTGGACGGTGCGGCTGGCGGTGGCCGCGAACCTCTCGTTGCTCGGCTTCTTCAAATACTACGGCTGGTTCGTCGACTCGCTGGGCGAGTTGCTGCGCTCGGTCGGCATGACGCGCGAGTTGCCGATGCTGGAGGTCGTGCTGCCGATCGGCATCTCGTTCTTCACCTTCCAGGGCATCTCCTACATCGTCGACCTGCACCGCGGCGACCTGGATCGCAGCCGCAAACTGATCGACGTGATGTTCTTCATCTCGTTCTTCCCGCACCTCGTGGCGGGTCCGATCGTGCGCGCGGCCTCCTTCCTGCCGCAGCTGGAGACGCCGCCCAGCCCGAACCGGGTGTTCGTCGGCCTCGGCATGATCCTGATCGTCTGGGGTGTGTTCAAGAAAGCCATCGTCGCCAACTACCTGGCGGTCCAGCTGGTCGACAAGGCGTTCTTCGACCCGACCGCGTTCGGCGCCCTCGACCTGTGGTTCGCGGTCTATGGCTACGCCGTCCAGATCTATTGCGACTTCAGCGCCTACAGCGACATCGCCATCGGCGTCGCCGCCCTGCTCGGCTACCGCTTCCAGCGCAATTTCGACCAGCCCTACCGGGCCGAGCGGCTGCGCGAGTTCTGGCGCCGCTGGCACATGTCGCTGTCGAGCTGGCTGCGCGACTATCTCTACATCCCGCTCGGCGGCAACCGCGGCGGCGAGCTCAGGACCTACCGCAACCTGCTGCTGACGATGGTGCTCGGCGGCATCTGGCACGGGGCGGCGTGGAAGTTCGTGGTGTGGGGCGCGCTGCATGGCGGCGTGCTGGCGGCCGAGCGCTGGATCGAGTCGCTGTTGCCGAAACCAGCCGGCGTCGAACCGTTCTGGCGCCGCGTCGTTGGCGTCCTGCTGGTGTTCCACTTCGTGTGTTTCTGCTGGATCTTCTTCCGCGCCGAGGACATGACCCGCGCCGGTGAAATGCTGGCCGGCCTGCTCGACGGGTCGAAACACTCGACCCTGCTGACCCGTTTCCACGTCGCGCTGATCGCTTTCGGCCTCGCGATCCAGTTCACGCCATCGGACACGCTGCAACGCGCCGACCGCCTGGTGCGGCGCCTGTCGCCGTGGTCGCTCGGGGCGCTGGCCGGCCTCGCCATCCTGCTGATCGAGGCAATCGGCGGCGATGGCGCCGCGCCCTTCATCTATTTCCAGTTCTGACGCCGGGGATCGCCATGACCACGCGCGACGACGATCCCGGAACGGAAGACCTCGAGACCGGCATGCAGCCCTCGCCGTTGCGCGTCGTTCCGAAGATTTTCGTCGCCGCGCTGGTGCCGCTGTTCTTCTTCAATTCACTGGGCATCGCCAACTGGACCCGGTCGCTGCCGCCAACCGAACTCCATGCCGGACTGAACAAGGCCGCCGTCGCCTGGCACGACATCATGCTGTCAACCGGCCCGGCGCGCGTCTTCGCCTGGCTCAGGGACACGATCGGCGTGAAGCTGGATTGAGTCGACCGCCGCGCCGGTCGCGCCGTCGGAGCCGTCACCTAGGGAAACACCGGCTCGCGCCGTGCCCCGAAAGCGGCCAGCCCCTCGTCGACGTCGGTCGAGAGCAGCCCATCGACGACACGCGCTTCCTCCAGCGCCAGGCCCGCGACCAGCGGCATGTCGAGGCCATCGCGCGCCAGACGCTTCATCGTCGCCAGTCCCGGGCGGCTCTTGCGCGCGAGATCGGTCGCAAAAGCCATCGCCGCCGGCAGAACGCCGCCGGCTTCCGCGATCCGGTTGACGAGGCCCCATGCCAGCGCCTCCTCGGCCGACAGCCAGCGGGCGCTGTACATCAGCTCCAGCGCGCGGGTGAGGCCAACGCGGCGCGGCAGGCGCTGCGTGCCGCCCCAGCCGGGCACCAGCCCATAGCGGGCGTGCTGGCAGCCGATCCGGGCGGCGGGATCGGCGAACACGACGTCGGCGGCCATCAGCAGTTCCATGCCGCCGGCCAGCGCCAGGCCCTGCACGGCGGCGATCACCGGCAGAGGCGACGCCTCGAACCGTTTCAGCAGCGCGTGGCCGCCGGCGATGAAGGGCCGCAGGGTCGCCTTCGAGCCGCGCTTCTCCAGCACCTCGTCGAGATCCGCGCCGGTGCAGAAATTCTTGCCGCTGGCGGCAATCACGATGGCGCGCACGGTGCGATCTGCCTCGAACGCGTCGAGCCCGGCGGTCATTGCCACGACAACGCTGGCCGACAGGCAATTGAACTTGTCGGGCCGGTTCAGCGTCAGCACGCCGACACCGTCGCGGATTTCGCGCAGCACCACGTCTTCGCTCATCGTCGCTCTCCCCTTGCCCGGTCGCGCCATCGGATCAGTACGGTACGGCCACGCGACCGATTTTCTCGCGGGCGATGATCATCTTCTGCACCTGTTCGGTGCCGTCGCCGATCATCAGGCCCAGGATGTCGCGCAGGCGGCGCTGGTGCGGCAGGTCGCGGCTGTAGCCCATGTGGCCGTGCGTCAGCAGGCAGCGATGGGCGATGTCGAAGGCGGTCTTGGGCGCCCACCATTTGACCATCGCGGCTTCCGACGTATGCGGCCGGCCCCGGTCGCGCAGCCAAAGCGTCCGATAGCAGAGCAGGCGCGCGGCGGTCAGGAACGTCTCGGCCTCCGCCAGCGGCTCGGTGACGCCCTGGTACTTCGCCAGCGGATTGCCGAAGGCATGCCGTTCGGTGACCCACTTCCAGGTCTCCTCCAGCGAGGCGGACGCCGCCGCCAGCACCTGGAGGCCGATCAGGGCGCGGCTGTAGTCGAAGCCGTTCATCACCTGGTGGAAGCCGGCACCCTCGGCGCCGACCAGACGGTCGGGTCCCACGCGCACGCCGTCGAAGAACACCGAGCCGCGGCCAACGGCGGCCGAACCGACATCGTCGAACGCGGTGCGGCTGACGCCCGGCGAATCGAGATCGACCAAGAAGGCGCTGACGCCACGCGCGCGGTCTTCCTTGCGGCCGGTGCGCGCGAACACGACGATGCGGCTGGATTGGGTGATCATCGAGATCGACGTCTTCTCGCCGTCGAGCACGTAGTCGGATCCGTCCTTGCGCGCGGTCATGATCAGGTTGGCCGCGTCCGATCCGCCGCGCGGCTCGGTCAGGCCCAGCGCCACGATTTCATGGCCCGAGACGATGCGGGGCACGACCTCGGCCGCCAGCGCGGGCGGCGCGTGGGTGGAGATCAGCATCCCCATCAACGAGCCGAGCAGATTCACGTAGCCGACGTTGAGGTCGGCGCGCGAAATCTCCTCCATCACGATGCCGGCGGTCACGCCATCGGCGCCGAGAGCGCCGTACTCCGCAGGCAACTCGCAGCCGATCAGGCCGAGTTCCCCCATCTCGCGCACCAGTTCCGGCTCGACGCGCCGCGCGGCCTCGCGCGCGGCGCAACCCGGCAGCACGCGCTCGCGCGCGAAGCGTTGCGCCATGTCGCGGATCGCGTCCTGCTCGGGCGTGAAGTCGAAGTCCATCCGTTCCGCTCCCTCTGATTTCCCGACATTGCCGCGCGCGAGCACGCCTGTCCAAAGATCGCGGTCGCTCAGCGAACCACGCGTGAAATCGCGAGCAGCACGATCGCGGCGGCTGCGCACTGGAGCAAACCGCCGCCACTGTACAGAAGCAGCGTGCGGCCATGCGACAGGCCGCTCGCGCGCCCGACGATCCAGAAGGTCGCGTCGTTGACGTGGCTCGCCGCGCTCGCGCCGGCGCCGATCGCCACGACCGCGAGCGCCCGACCGGTCGTACCGTCGAGTCCCAGCCCGGACAGCAGCGGTTCGATCATGCCCGCCGCCGTGATTGCCGCAACCAGCGAGGAACCCTGCAACGTCTTGACGACGAGCGCGACGAGCAGCGGCACCAGGACGCCCCAGCCCAACGTCGACGCCGACTCGCCAAGCAGCTCGGGCATGCCGGTGTTCTGCAGCAGCTTGGCGAAGCCCCCGGCCGCCCCGACGACCAGCAGCAGCCCGGCGGCGGAGGCCGCCGCGTCGCCCATCCAGCCACGTTCCGACAGCGCCTCGGAGTCCCAGCGGCGGGTCAGCAGCAGCACCAGCACGACCGACACCAGCAGGATGAAGGCACCGCGCCCCATGCCGATCATCAGTTCGCGCGTCGGACCACGCCCCAGCGGTTCGCTCGGGATCTGCGCCACCGACTGGAGGATCAGGAATATCACGGGCACGAGCAGCGGCAGGACCAGCGCCAGCCTGCCGGCACGCGGGCGCGTTGCCGGCGCGACCGGTGGAGAGACACTGGCCGGCGCGACGTGCGCGGCGACCATCCAGCCGACCAAGCCCATCGCGATGGCGACCGGCACGCCGATCGACAGAACCGGCCGGACTTCGGCGCCGAGGATGGCGACGGCGGCGACCGGACCGGGCGCGGGCAGAAGCACGCCGTGGCCCGCGACCAGCAGCAGCGCCACCGCGATCACGGCTGGTCCGCCCGCGAGGCCCGCGGCGCGGCGCCAGGCAGCCAGCACCGGCACGATCCGCGCCAGGGCCGAAGTCGCGGAGGCCGCGGGGCCCGCGATCAGCGCCGGCACCGCAAGCCAGCGCGGCAAGGCCCGGCGCGCGTGGGCCGGACCGACGATCCCCGACCGTTCGATCACCGCGGCGACAATGGCGCCCGCCACGATCACCAACCCGACCGAATCGAGCGCCTGCGCGAAGCCCATCGCGATCGAGCTCAGCACGTAGTCGAGCGACATCCACGACAACAGGCCGTAGCCGAACGTCGCGGCCAGCATGGCGAGGAAGGCCGCCAGCTTCAGCCGGTCGCCGAGCAGGACCAGCGCGACGACCGCGAGCGCCAGCAGGGCAGCCTGGAACCAGAGCATCGGGACTTGCCTCAAAGGAACCGCGATTTGGGAAGGCGTCGCGGGGAATCGAGCCCTAGCCGCCGCCGGGCACCGCCGTCAACGAAGCGATGACCCGACGGCGCATCGCCGAAGCCGTCGCGGACATCGGCGCGGCAAGCCCGTCGTCGGGGGCCATCGGGCGGAAGTGGACCCACGCGATGTCGGGGTCGGCGGGGCGGCCGGGAGGCACCGGAACGTCGGTCGGGAACGGAGCGCGGAGTATCGGAGTCGGACATTCCCGACACTCGACTATTCCAGAATATAATGCATTGAAAAAACATATTAAACGTATTATATTGGCTTGAAGAAACACCTCTTCACAGGGAAACCGGTGCCAATGTTCCGAAAATTATGCGCAACTGACAAAGCGTATGGCGCCCCCGCCATCCTGCCTGCATCCAGCCTCCGGACCGTCGCATCCAGCCTTCGTCCAGCCGAAATGCGCCGAGCGTCCACTCGATTCGGCCCTCCGTCCAGCCGAAACCAGCCCGATCCAGCCGAAATCGGCGCCATCCAGCCGACGTCGGCGTCGTCCAGCCGAAACCGCAAGGAGGGGGGTGTTGACTGGACGGCCCGGCGGCCCCGAGGTCCAACGCGTAGCCTCGGCCCGGGGCCATGGCTGGATCGGCGGCGCGCCCGGCAGGAATCCGAACCTCGCTCCACGGCGCTCGGGCGACGCACGCGATGCAAGAGCGCCACGCGCGCGACCACCGCGGACCCGTCGGCGGGATCGGTGGCGGGCCCGAACCACGGTGGTGCGTGACCGTGTTCCCGACGACACGGGCCGCCATCCACCGCCTGATCCTCGCGGGGCTCCTCGCCCTCGGGGCGGCGCTGGCCTGCGCGACGGCGGTGGCCCAGCCGATCGCGCCGGGTTTCGTCGGCGTCGAGGGCAAGCGCTTCGTCGACGACCAGGGCAAGACCGTCCACCTGAAGGGCATCAATCTCGGCAACTGGCTGATGCAGGAAGGTTACATCTTCAAGTTCAAGAAGGCGGGCTCGCCGAAGAAGATCCACGCCGCCTTCGAGGCGATGGCCGGGGTCGAGGGCGCGCGCGCGTTCTGGAAGAGCTTCCACGACGTCTACGTGACCGAGGACGATATCCGGTTCATCGCCGCGGCCGGCTTCAACCTGATCCGCATCCCGCTGCACTATGGCCTGTTCGTAAAGGACGGCGATCCGCCGCGCTTCGAGGGCGAGGGCTACGCCCTGCTCGACCGCGTGATCGGCTGGGCGAAGAACGCTGGCCTGCGCGTCGTGATGGACATGCACGCGGCACCCGGCGGCCAGACCGGCATCAACCACGACGACGGGCCGGGCTATCCGCTGATGTTCTATGTCCCGAGGCACCGCGCCCTGACCGTGGCACTGTGGAAACATATCGCGGCGCGCTATCGCGACGAGCCCGCGGTGCTGGGCTACGATCTGCTGAACGAGCCGATCGCGCCTTACCACGACACGGCCTATCTCATTCCGCGCCTGGAGCCGTTCTATCGCGAGACGACCGCGGCGATCCGGTCGGTCAACCCGCGCCACGTCGTGTTTCTGGCCGGGCCGCGCTGGAGCACCAATTTCGACGGGCTCGGGCCGCCGTTCGCCAACGGCCTCGCCTACACGTTCCACAGTTTCTGGTCGAGCACCCGGCGCGACGCGATCCAGAAGCTGCTCGATTTCCGCGACCGTCACGACGTGCCGCTGTTCCTCGGCGAATCGGGCGAACTGACCGACGAATGGAACGCCGCGTTCCGCGCGTTGCAGGAACGGCACGGCATCGGCTGGTCGTTCTGGACCTACAAGAACCTCGACTCGACCTCGACCGTCTATTCGATCCCGCGGCCGACCGACTGGGACGCCATCGTCGCGTTCGTGGATCGGCACGCCGCGGGCGACAGGACCGCCACGCCGCCGCCGCGCGATGTCGTCGAGCGCGCGCTGGCCGACTATCGGCGCGGCGCCCGCTTCGGCGGCGGCGTCGTGCGGGCGAGCTATCTCGAGTCGCTGGGACTCAAGGCACCGAAATAGAGCCGCCGCGGATCAGCCGCCGCGACGGAACGCCAGCGAGAGGTTGTTGGCCGGCATCTCGTGGATTTCCGGCGCCTCGAAGCCGCTGGCGCGGGCGAGCTTGACGACCGATTCGAGGTCGCGCACGCCCGCCGCCGGATCGCGCGCGCGCAGGCTTTCGTCGAACGCGGCGTTGCTGGGCGCGGTATGTTTGCCGCCGCGACGGAACGGACCGTAGACCAGCAAGGTGCCGTCGGGCGTCAGCACGCGGGCGGCGCCGCGCATCAGGCCGATGGTCGCGGCCCACGGCGCGTCGTGGATCATGTTGACGCAGATCACGATCTCGGCGCGTTCGACCGGCCAGGTCGGGGAGGTCGCGTCGAGCGCCAGCGCCGGCGCCACGTTGGCGAGACCCGTCGAGGCGGTCCACGCATCGATGCTGATGCGCGCCTCGGGGTCCGGATCGGTTGGCTGGAAGCGCAGCTCCGCTGGACTGGCCTCGGCGAAGTGGACGGCGTGCTCGCCCGAGCCGCTGGCGACCTCGAGCACAAGGCCGCGCGAGGGCAGGTAGAGACGCAGCACGTCGAGGATCGCGTCGCGATTGCGCGCGACGGCGGGGGCGTGGCGTCGGATGTCGGTGTTCATGCTGCCTTGTCTGGGCGGGCCAGTCCCGGGAGCGGGACCGGCAGGGCGGCGGGAACGGTGCCCGCACCCTCTGGTTACGCCGTGAAGGCCCCGATGCCTAGCGAAACTCCTACTGCAGTTCGATTCCGGCCTTTTTGATCAGATCCCGCCACATCGGCACTTCGTGCGCGACGCGCCGCGCCAGGCCGTCGGGCCCACTCGCCCGGACGTCGAAACCAACGCCGCGCAGCTTTTCCGCCGTGGCGGGGTCGGCCAGCACCGCCAGCGTGTCGCGGGCCACGCGCTGGACGATGGCCGCGGGCGTGCCGGCCGGCGCGTACATGCCCTGGAACGTCTCGGACACGAAATCGGGAAACCCGGCCTCTGCCATCGTCGGCACGTCGGGCATGTCGAACCAGCGTTTGTCGGCGGTGACCGCCAAGGCCCGCAGCGCGCCCGACTTGATCTGCGCGTGCGCCGGCGGCAGCGCGGTGACGCCGACCGGCGTCGTCTTCGCCAGCAACGCCTGGATGGCGAGCCCGGCGCCGTTGTAGGGAATGTGCTCGAACGGGATGCCGGTGCGCAGCCGCAACAGCTCCGCCGTCAGATGCGGCGTCGAGCCCTGACCGGGGTTGATCACGTTCAGCGCCGACTTGTCGGCCTTCGCCCGTTCGATCAGCTGGCGGAGCGAGTCGATGCCCGAGGACGGATGCACGAGCACGACGTTGGGCGAGGAGCCGAGCTCGGCGACCGGCAGGAAATCCTTGAACGGATCGTAGCCGGCATCCTTGAACAGGCTCGGATTGACCACGAAGCCGGTAGAGGAAATCAGTAGCGTGTAGCCATCGGGCGGCGATTTGGCGGCCTGGACGACGCCGATGTTGCCGCCCGCGCCGGGCCGGTTGAGGATGATCACGGGTTGTCCGAACTTCGCCGTCAGACCCGCCGAGATCATGCGCGCCATCACGTCGGTCGGCCCGCCCGGCGCGGCCGGCACGACGAATCGCACCGCCCGGTCGGGATACGCCACGTCGGCGGACTGCGCCCGAACGCCTGTCGCAGCTGTCGCCAGCGCCATCGCCAGCACGGACCGCCGTGCTATCGGTGCCGTCGCGTCGTTCGTCTCGGCCATCGACACCCTCCGGGAGTTCCCTCGATTTCCGGCCGAACATGGCGAGCCGCGAACACCGGTGTCAAGCCAGACGGGCAAGGGGCCCGCCCTGCCCGGAATTCCCCGTCGGGGTCCGTCTTCGTCTCAGGCGACCTTCTGCGCCAGATGCGGGAACATCGCCAGCCGCGCGGCCTCGTCCATCTCGGCCTTGAAGGCATGTTTGTCCTTCAGCGCCAGCGCGCGTTGCGCCGCGGGACGGGCGTTGATCGCGTCGAGATGGCGCTTCAGGTTGGGCATCTGACCCAGCGCGTCGGGGCCGAGCACGAAGGGCACGAGCCGCGACCAGCCCCACACCGCCATGTCGACGACGCTGTAGTCGTCGCCCAGCATGAAGGGACGGCTGGCCAGCCGCGCGTCGAGGATGTTCCAGTGCCGCCGGGCCTCGAAGGTGTAGCGGTTGACGGCGTATTCCTTGGGCTCGGGCGCCACGTTGCGGAAATGGACGGCCTGGCCCGAATAGGGGCCGATGCCCGAGGCCACGAACATCATCCAGCTTAGCGCCGCGCCGCGCTCGGCCGCCGACTTGCCCGGCGCGAACTGGCCGGTCTTCTCCGCGAGGTAGAGCAGGATCGCGTTGCTGTCGAACACCGTCGCGTCGCCGTCGACGATGGCGGGCACCTTGGCGTTGGGATTGATGGCGAGCAACGCCGGCGCGTGCTGTTCGCCCTTGCGCGTGTCGACGGGCACCAGCTCGTAGGGCAGCCCCATCTCCTCGAGACACAAGGCGACCTTGGTCGGGTTCGGCGCGAGATTGTAATAGAACTTGATCATCGTGGACCTCGTCGGGGATGGCTAGATAGCCTGCGGAGCGTAGTGCCCGGGCATGAACGCGGCAATCGACGGCGCCGCGACGCTGTCGTGCGTTCGGGCGATCCAGTCGATGTCGAGGCGGCCTTGTCTCGTCGATCCGGCCCCGGACGGGGCTGGTGAGCGCGGCGGGGATCGAACCCGCGACCCTCTGATTAAAAGTCAGATGCTCTGCCGCTGAGCTACGCGCCCGACGGAGACCAAGGCGGGCCGGGTATAGGCCGGGGCCGCCATCGAATCAACGCGCGCGTGAGGATCAATTGACGGCTTGCTGGCCGGCGAATTTCGCCTTCAGCCGGGCGTGGACCTTGGCCGAGACGAACGAGGAGGTGTCGCCGCCCAGTTTGGCGATGTCCTTGATCAGGCTCGACGCGATGAACTGGTGTCGGTCGGAAGCGACGAGAAAGATCGTCTCGATGTCGGGCTCCATGCGGGCGTTCATGTTCGACATCTGGATCTCGTATTCGAAATCCGAGACGGTGCGCAGACCACGCACGATCACGGTCGCGCCCCGTGCCTTGGCGAAATGCACCAGCAGGCCGGTGAAGGGCACGATGGAGACGCGGGCGCCGACATCGGCGGGCAGTTCCGCGATCGCCTCGCGCAGCATGTCGCAGCGCTCCTCCAGCGTGAACAGCGGACCCTTGCTGATGTTCATCGCCGGACCGAGGATCAGACGATCGACCACGCGCATGGAGCGGCGGATGATTTCCGCGTGCCCCGTGGTGATGGGGTCGAATGTCCCCGGATAGAGTCCGATCCGTTCGCCCGCCATGATTCCCCCGAAACCGGTCGCCTTGCCCGGCGATCCTCGCGTGTTGCGGGCGCGAGTCCTAGCGGCAAAGGCGGCGTCTCGCCACCATCGTTGCCGCTAGGCCTGATCTTCCGTCGCGGCGGTGTCGGGGTCGGCGGCGTCGGTCGTGTCGGAGGCCTCGGCGACGCGCGCCATCGACACCAGCTTCTCGCCCTCGGAGATCGAGACGATGCGCACGCCGCGGGTGTTGCGTCCGGCGATGCGGATGCCGTGAACGGGACAGCGGATCAGGGTGCCGCCGTCGGTCATCGCCATGATCTCGTCTCCGGGGCCGACCGGGAAGGCCGCGACGACGGTGGCGCCGTCGGGCAGGTTCATCGAGTCCACGCCTTTGCCGCCGCGTCCGGTGATCCGGTATTCGTAGGCCGAGGTGCGCTTGCCGTAGCCGCTCGACGCGACCGTCAGCACGAAGTCCTCGCGCGCCGCCAGTTCGGCGAAGCGTTCCGGCGA
Organism: Caenispirillum bisanense; assembly: GCA_945878895.1. GTDB lineage: Bacteria > Pseudomonadota > Alphaproteobacteria > Reyranellales > Reyranellaceae > CAMDVZ01. Next base: position 20,052 of record CAMDVZ010000006.1, read on the forward strand.
CAGCGTCACCGTCGCGGCGGGTTCGCCTTCGCCCTCGACTGCCTCGGACACGGGCGACGATTCGACGCCGGCGGCGGCATCGGCATCCTCGCCATTCGCGTCTTGCTGGCGCTGCGCGCGCGCCTGGCGGAGATAGGCATCGCGTTCCTCGATCGTCGCGCGGCCGCTGTCGAGCAGCGACATCGAGATCACCTCGTCGTCCCCGGCAAGGGCGATGCCGCGCACGCCCGTGGAGGCGCGACTGGCGAACACGCGTACCGCGGCGACGGGAAAACGCAGCGCTTTGCCCATGCGGGTGGCGAGCATCGCGTCCTGGTCGTCGCTGCAGACCTGGACGGCGATCAGCCGGTCGCCTTCGTCGGCGCCCTCGAACTTCATGGCGATCTTGCCGCCCTGGTTGATGCTGACGAAGTCCGAGAGATCGTTGCGCCGCACGTAGCCACGCGCGGTGGCGAACAACACGTGCAGACGCGCCCAGCTCTCTTCGTCCTCCGGCATCGGCATGATCGTCGAAATCGTCTCGCCTTCCTGCAACGGCAGCAGGTTCACGAAGGCCTTGCCGCGGGCTTGCGGCGCGCCCAGCGGCAGGCGCCAGACCTTGAGCTTGTGCACGATGCCGCGGCTGGTGAAGAACAGCACCGGCACGTGGGTGTTGGCGACGAACACGCTGGAGACGAAATCGTCCTCGCGCGTGGCCATGCCCGAACGGCCCTTGCCGCCGCGACGCTGGGCCCGGTAGGCCGCCACCGGCACGCGCTTGACGTAGCCGCCGTGGGTGACGGTGACGACCATGTCCTCGCGCTGGATCAGGTCCTCGATGTCGCTCTCGAACTCGTCGTCGAGAATCTCGGTACGGCGGGGCGTGGCGAACTTCTCGCGAATCTCGACCAGTTCGCTCCGCATCAGGGCGTAGAGCTTCTCGCGCGAACCAAGCAGTTCGAGGAAACCCTTGATCTGGACGGAGACCGCCTCGAGTTCCTCGGCGATCTTGTCGCGTTCGAGGCCCGTCAGGCGCTGCAGGCGCAGATCGAGGATGGCACGGGCCTGGACCTCGCTGAGACGGTAGGTGCCGTCCGCCGAAACGCCGCGACCGGGCTCGTCGATCAGCTCGATCATCGCCCGCACGTCGTGGGCGGGCCAGTGGCGCGCCATCAGGCCTTCGCGGGCGGTCTGCGGATCGGGCGCGTTGCGGATCAGGGCGATGATCTCGTCGATGTTGGCGACCGCGATGGCCAGACCGACCAGCACGTGGGCGCGGTCGCGGGCGGCGTCGAGCTCGTGGCGGGTGCGCCGCGTGATGACGTCCTCGCGGAACCGGATGAAGGCCTGCAACAGCTCCTTCAGGTTCATCATGCGCGGCCGGCCGCCGTCGAGCGCCAGCGAATTGACGCCGAACGTCGTGCGCAGCGGCGTGAAGCGCATCAGCTGGTTCAGCACGATGTCGGACATCGCGTCGCGCTTGAGCTCGATCACGATGCGCACGCCGTCGCGGTCGCTCTCGTCGCGCAGCTCAGAGACGCCTTCGACCTTCTTGTCGCGCACCACCTCGGCGATGCGTTCGACCAGTCGGGACTTGTTCTCCTGGAACGGCGTCTCCACGACGATGATCGCTTCGCGACCGCCGCGCATCTCCTCGATCTTGGTGCGGCTCTGCATCACGATCGAGCCGCGCCCGAGCTCCTGGGCGGCGCGGATGCCGTTGCGGCCGATGATCAGGCCACCGGTCGGGAAATCGGGACCGGGGACGATCTCGCCCAGCCGCTGGACGGTGGTGTTGGGATCGTCGATCAGGGCGCAGCAGGCGTCGATCAGTTCACCCAGATTGTGTGGCGGGATGTTGGTCGCCATGCCGACCGCGATGCCGCCCGCGCCATTCGCCAACAGGTTGGGGAAACGCGCCGGCAGGACGGTCGGCTCGATCGAGGAGTCGTCGTAGCTGGGCTGGAAATCGACCGTGTTCTTGTCGATGTCCTCGATCATCGCCTCGGCGGTCTTCGCCAGACGCGCCTCGGTGTACCGCATCGCCGCGGGCGGATCGCCGTCCATCGAGCCGTAGTTGCCCTGCCCGTCGATCAACGGCAGGCGCATCGAGAAATCCTGCGCCATGCGAACCATGGCGTCGTAGATCGCCTGGTCGCCGTGCGGATGGTATTTGCCCATCACGTCGCCGACGATACGGGCGGACTTCTTGTAGGGCTTCGTCGAATCGAAGCCGCTTTCCTTCATCGAATAGAGAATGCGCCGCTGCACCGGCTTGAGGCCGTCGCGCGCGTCGGGCAAGGCGCGCGACACGATCACGCTCATGGCGTAGTCGAGATAGCTGCGCCGCATCTCCTCTTCGATCGTCACCGGCGCGACGTCGCCACCGGGCATCGGCGGACGCGGCGGTTGATCGGGGGGAACGCCGGAGGCGGGTGGATCGATCGTGTCGGGCAAGCTGACGGGCTCGATTCGGGGCTCGATCCGACGCCGCGCGACCATGAAACGACGGCACGGAGACCCGGATCAGGGGGCGAAAAACGTCCGCGCCGGAGAACCGACCGCGAACGGCCGCACACTACCAAAACGGTCCCTTCACGCAACTGAAATCGACCTCGTTATTCGACATTCAACGCTTTGAAATTATTGAGGAATTCCGCAGTTATCCATCGCCTCCGACAGGTTACCGCCGGCCCGCGATCCGGCGGCGCTCAGGTTGCCGTTCCGCCGGGGCCTTTTCGTTCGAAATTTCCAGCGGTAAACGCATATCGACGGAGGAATATCGGCCAACCTCTGGAGTCGATGACCTCCAGTGGTTTCATTCCGGCGCCCCCTGGACCGGCGGATGGGCCGCCGGCTCGTCCAGATGGCGGATTTTCGGCAAGGATGCGGCTAGTCCTTTTCCGGCACCGACAATCGCGACAGCCGATCCGTCCTCGACACCCTCGCCCTTCGCCTGCTCCTCTCGCGCGAGCTAGGTACCACCGCGCCTCGGTCGCGCGGATTTTCGACGCCGTCGAATTCATTTGTTGACTACGAAAAACGCCGGCCTATTTTCGCGAACACCGTCCCGCGGCCACCGTCCCGGAAAAACGTCATGTCAGCGCAGCCTTCCGCCTCCGACCTGCCTCGCGTCGTCGTGTTCGACCTCGGCGGCGTGCTGGTCGACTGGAACCCGCGCTATCTGCTCGCCCGGTTGATCCCGGACCCCGAAGCGCTCGAAAGAGCGCTGGCGGAAGCGATCAACCAGCCCTTCCTGCTCAGCCTCGACATCGCGCGCGACAGCGGTCATCCGATGCGCGCCGCGATGATCCGTCGGCCCGGGCACGCCGCCCTCTACGAGGCCTACGTGACTCGCTTCCAGGAGACCATCCAGGGCGGCATCGAACCGATGGTCGGGGCGGCCCGGCGCCTGCACGATGCCGGCGTACCGCTGCATGGCCTGACCAACTGGGCCGCCGACACCTTCGCCGCCACCCGTGCCCGGCTGCCGTTCCTGAGTCTGTTCCGCGACATCGTGGTCTCGGGCGAGGAAGGCGTGATCAAGCCCGATCCCGCCATCTTCGACATCCTGTTCCGGCGCGGTGGCTTCACCGCCGCCGATGCGGTGTTCGTCGACGACAGCGAGAAGAACTGCATCGGCGCGCGAGCCGTCGGCCTGCGCGCCATCCACCATCGCACGCCGGACGAGACGATCGCCGCCCTGCGGGCGCTGGGACTGCCGGCGTGAACACACCGGCAACCCGTTGAAGCCGCCATGAAAGCGCCGCCCTCGCTGGCCGACCTGCCGCGGCCGCTCTATTTCTTCGACGGTCATTGCGTGCTGTGCAGCGGCTTCGTCGCCTTCTGCCTGAAACGCGACCCGGTCGGCCGCCTGAGCTACGCCACCGCCCAGTCGGCGCTGGGCCAGCGCCTGCTGGCGGCTCTCGGCCAGCCGCCCGACATGCTCGACCGCACCGTCCTGCTACTCGACGGCGACGAGGTATTCGCGCGATCGGCCGCGGCGCTGCGCGCCCTCGGCCATCTGCGCGGCCCGGTGCGCCTGCTGCGCTGGCTGACGCTGGTCCCGGCGTTCCTGCGCGACCCGCTCTACGGGGTGATCGCGCGCAACCGCTATCGCTGGTTCGGCCGCACCGACGCGTGCTTCGTGCCCACGGCGGAAACGCGGAAGCGCTTCGTGGACCTGTAGCGCCGGTGTCGGGCGCCCATCGCGGCGCGGTCACGGCCCGGGGCCAGCGCTGGTCTTGCCGTCGATCCGCGAAGCTCCCCGACCGCCCGCGCCGGAAACCTCGTCGCCATGCCTTGTCAGCCAGCCGCGATAGCGCACCAGAAGGCCGAGCAGCGGCAAGCCGATCGCGACGTCGAAATTGAACCGCCCGGCATCGACGGTTTCCCGCGCGGCCACGCGCGGCCAGAGCAGGCGCGGCAACGGCACGCCCGCGAAACGCGCGCCGACCAGCGTCAACGACAGCCCTGCGTTCTCGATCGTGAAAGCGAGATCGAACGCGAGCGGCCCGAAGGCCTCGACCAGCCAGCCCAGCGGCTTGCGCGCGCCGACGAACTGGCGCGAGCGCATGGCGCGGCCACCAACGCGGCGCGTCCACGTCTCGGTGCCGCCGCGAACCTCGAACGCCACCGCGATCGGTGCGTCGATGGCGGGCGGCGGCATCTGGATCAGCCATGCGATCAACCGGCCCAGCGCGTTCCCGGCACCCTCGACATCGCAGCGCCCGGACCATGTCGACTCGCCGGCATCGTGCAGGGCGCGGATCGCGCCGGGCGCCTCGTCGTACATGCGACCCAGGCCACGGGCGTAGAGCGATTGCGAAATCGTGCGTCCCTCGGCGCCCCAGCCGGAGCCGATGCGCAGGCGCGCGCCGGTCCACTCGGCCTCGATCTCGGCCAGCGACAGCAGCCCGACGCAAGGCATGGCCCCGCGCGTCGCGAAACCGCGCGCCAGCCTTCGTACAAGGGCCGCGGCCGGCGTGGCGGGAACGGAGGGTCCATCGCCGCCTTCGGCCAGCAGCCACCACGTGCCTCGTTCGTCGCCACCCTCGATGTCGATGCGCAGTCCGCCGCGATCGGTGCCGAGGCCACGCACCCGTTCGGACAACCACGACAGTGGCTTCGCGAAGGGCTTCAGGGATCGCGCCAACCGCAGGCGGACACTCCACGCCAGCAGCCACAGGCCAAAGTGCAATGATTTCAGTTCGAGGCCAGCGCCCGCACGCACGTCACGCACGCCGTAGCGCTCCGCGAACAGGGTCGGCTCCGGCAGATCGACGACCGCGGCCCAGCGCCGGCCAAGGCCCGGCACGCGCACGACGCGCGGGCTGCCCCAACCGCGCCGGCCCGGTTGCGCGGCGATCGGCTTGCCGGCCTGATCGAGGATCGCCTCGACCAGCGCCAGGCCGCGCGGCGCGTCGTTGCCGGGCACGATGGCGAAGTCGATCCGCTCGGGCGTCATGCCATCGGCGATCGCGGCGTCGACCACGGCCGCGGTCAGCGCGGGCCCGGTACTGGCGCCGGCGCAGACCAGCACGCCGGCGGCTTTCGCCGCGGCGTCGAGCCGGCCGATGCCGCAAACGAACGTCGAATCGTCGGCAAGGTCGAGATAGTGGACACCATGGCGGATGCAGGTTTCGGCGACGTCGTAGCCTTGGCCCTGGAACGGACCCGCCGCATGCACCAGCGCGTCGAAGCGGTGGCCCTCCAGCACCCGATCGAGATCGACGCGCCAGTCGAGTGCCAGCGACGCCATGCCGAGTTCGTCCGCCAGCGCCTGGGCGCGCGCGCCATCGCGGCCCGCGACCGTGACGGCGATACCGGGATCGCCCGCCAGCAACCGGCACAGCCGCGCCCCGAACACGCCCGAGCCACCAAGCACCAGCACGGCGAAGGCACGGTCGTCGGCACGCGTCGTCATCGAACGACGCGCCGTCGCGCGTCCCGATGCATCCGCGCGTGGTTCACGCTCAACCCGGAGCGATGATGTTCGCCAGCTCCTCCGGCGCGCTCAGCATCGGGTAGTGACCGGTGTCGAGGACGTGCCAGCTCGCGCCCAGCCGGTCGGCGCCGCGACGGATGTGCGCCTCGCCGGGGTTGGCCGCGCGGGTGCACCAGATCATGCTGGCGTTCCACTTCTGGCTCCAGAACGTCGGCAGTTTCACCGGCTGGTCGAACACCTTGCGCGGATGCAGGGTCATGCGGTCGGCGGCCCAGCGGGCGAGTTCGGGATCCATGCCGGCGAACATGCGGCCGAGCGCGTCCTCGCGCGAGGGGCCAAGCGCATGCTCGGTGTTGATCGACGCCGGCTGCTTGACGACGTCGCGGATTTTCTCGCCGTCGAACAGCGCCAGCGCGTCGACGAAGACGAGGCGTGCGATGCGTTCGCGGGCCCGCTCGGCGGCCGCGGCGATCGCCATGCCGCCCGACGAAGTGCCCGCCAACACGACATCCGACAGATCCTCGTAGCGCAGCAATTCGGCGATTTCGGCGCCGTGCGATTCGGTGTCGACGTCGGCACGCAGCTGCGCGGCGCGCTCGCCGCAGCCATCGAGCGAGGGCGCGTAGACGAGGTGCCCGGCGGCGCGCAGCCGTTGCGCCACGGGTTTCCAGATCCAGCCACCCTGGTAGGCGCCGTGCACGAGGACGATGTTGGCCATGTGGTTGCTCCGTTCCGATCGGGGCGAGCCTAGACATCGCGGGCGCGAAACGCCAGGCGACAATCGCCTGTTGTCGAAGGCACCGGCGGCGGACTAGCCTCGCGGGGTCGAGGGAAGGAAACACCATGTCCGGCAACGATGTTTTCGAGATCATGCACACCACGCGGGCGATGCGGCGGCTGAAGCCCGACCCGGTGCCCGACGCGCTGATCGAGCGCATCCTGAAGGCCGGAATCTCGGCCGCCAACGGCGGCAACGCGCAGACCTGGCGCTTCCTCGTGATCAAGGACGCCGCGGTCAAGAAAGCCGCGCAGGCGTGGTACAAAAAGGCCTACGACGAGATCATCGGACCGCGCTACGCCACCGGCGAACCGCCGCCGGGCGTCACGAAGGAACGCTACGCCCGCCAGCACCACGCGGTCGAATATCTCACCGATCACTTCCACGAAGCGCCGGTATGGATCGTGGCGTGCCTGGCCGACGGCATGGGGCCGACCCGCATGAGCGGTGCCTCGATCTATCCGGCGGTGCAGAACATGTTGCTGGCGGCGCGCGCGCTGGGGCTCGGTTCGACGCTGACGACGCGCCACATGCTGTTCGAAAAGGAAGCCGACGCGGCACTCGGATTGCCCGCCGGCGTGCGCTCCTACGCGATCCTGCCGGTGGGGTATCCGATGGGCAATTTCGGTCCGGTCGGCCGCGCCGCGCTGTCGGAGGTGGTGTTCGCGGAGCGCTGGGGGGAGCCGTGGCGGGAGGGGTGAATCGCGGGGCGCGAAAGGGCATGCTGGAACGGGGTGGCGGGAATCGCGGGAAATGGCGTCGAATCGGGTGATTCGGGTCGGTTCCGGGCACGAACGGGTGGCGAAAAACACCGTTTCCGACACCAAACAACAGCCCCGTTTCCGGCCCTCCGGGAGGCCGGAAACGGGGCGGTAGTTTTATCCGGGTAAAAATAATATTGCGCGCGCTTTGTTTTTCCGGACATTTTCATACGCAACTCCCCGTCCGCCTGCCGCCGCGCGAGGACCGCAAGACCGTCGACCAGATCGTCGAGGACGCCCGGATGCGCGGGTGCCCTCGCCGCCTTCGGGGGAGAAGGAGAAAAGGGCAGTCCTAGGCCGGCGCCGGCCGGGCTCGCTGGTTGTACATCATCTTGCGGATGCGCGCCTGTTCCTCGGCCGGCAGCTTCGTCACGTCGGTCGACAGGTCCGCCCCCACCGCCATGCCCCTGATCACCGCCGGGCGTGCCGCGAGTTCCTCGTGCCAGCGCTTGAAGTGCCTGAACTCCTCGATGTCCTGGCCCTGGAATTTCCAGTTCACGGTCCACGGATAGCAGATCATGTCGGCGATCGTGTACTGGTCGCCGGCGAGGTAGCGATGGTCGTACAGCCGGTTGTTGAGGACGCCGTAGAGGCGGTTCACCTCGTCGGTGAAACGGCGGATGGCGTAGGTCTGGTCGCCCTGCGCCTCGCCGAGCCGGCGGAAATGGCCGCACTCGCCCGACTTCGGCCCCTGGTTGGCCATCTGCCACGTCACCCATTGGTTGACCGCGTACTTGGTCCTGGTGTCCTGGGGCCAGAATTTGCCGGCCTTCTCGGCGATGTACATCATGATCGAGCCCGACTCGAACACGCTGATGGCAGCGCCGCCGCCAGCCGGTTCGTGGTCGACCATCACCGGCATGCGGTGGTTCGGGTTCATGGCGAGGAACGCGTCGGTGAACTGGTCGCCGCGCTGGATGTTCATCGGCACGATCCGGTAGGGCAGCCCGCATTCCTCGAGCAGGATCGTGACCTTCTTGCCGTTGGGCGTCGGCCAGTAGTGGAGATCGATCATCGCGTTGTCCTTCCGTCGACGGGGGGCGCAAGCCGTCAGCCTATGGCGGCGCGGTCGGTTTGGCGACTCGCCGCCGATCCCGTCGCCGGTCGCTCGACGGGATGGGTGTAGTGCGGGCTCGATTGCGGCGGGCGCGCCATCGGCTTGAAAACAGGCCTGGTCGGATCGAAGCGCTTCGAGGCGAAGAATCGACGGATTGGCCGGAGACTCAGTGACCATTCTCCTGTAGCGTCAGCTTATCATTTCGTGAAAATCTGTTTCCGTCAGGAACGCGGTCATGGCTCGACTGAGGCCACGTTGAGACCGCGCTCCCTGTCGCGCGCCCGTTGCGCGGGTCGGCCACGAGGCGATGTCCCGCGTACGGGCAGGCCCCGATGACGCAAAGCCTGCTTGGTATCGTGTTCGCCGCGCTGATCGTCGGGGCGGTGTTGTTCGTGTAGGTCCTCGGCCTCCGGTTTGTCGGCGACTGCTTCGCGTTGCCGGACCGGATCGAACCAGGATCGGCCGGCGCGATCGCGGTCATGTTCGGCCTCTTCCTGGCATTCAGCACATCCGACATCACGAAGCGTTCGGGAGACCTCGCGGTATCGGCGCAGAAGGAGGTCAACGTCGCGCGCTCGATCTTCCAGTACACCGAAAGCATCGGCGCTACGGCGGCACCTGTCCGCCAGGCCCTGATCGAGTATGTCCAGGCTGTCACGGCGCTGGAACAGGCCTGGCTCGAGAGTTCCGCCGAACCCGTCAGTCCGGCGCAGGAAATGGCCGACACGCTGGTGCTTGTCGTGACTCTGTTCGTCGCGCAAAGCCAGACGTCCGCGGTTCTCAAGTCGCTTATCCTCACGAAAGTCGACGACCTGCGGCAGGTCCGCACGGAGCGGATCGCGCTCTCGCGAAAATCGAGCGACGTGGCGCAATGGATCATGCTGACGGTGTTCGCGCTGATCACGCAACTGGTCATCGCGCTGGGTTACGTCGGCAAGCCCAACTCGAGACGCGTCTCGGTGGGCTGCTTCACCATGGCGGCCGTGACGGCGATGGCCTACCTCGCCTGGACAGACGGGCTGATCGGACCATCCAGGATCGCGCTGACCATGGAGCCGCTGAAAAACTTCCTCGCGGCGACCACGCTTTGAGGTTCGGAAACGGGAAAGGGACGTTCATGAACGTGTGGAAAAGAGCGACGCTCGCGTTGTCGGCCGCGATCGCCTTGTCGCTGGCGGGGACGGCCAGGGCCCAGGATGGGGACACCCTGAAGAAGATCAAGGCCACGCAGACGATCACCATCGGTTATCGCGACGCATCATCGCCGTTCTCCTATGTCGGCGAAAAGGGTCAGGCGGTCGGCTATTCGGTCGATCTGTGCCTCAGGATCGTCGATACAGTCCGTGCGACGCTGCAATCGCCGGGGATCGCCGTGAAATGGCAGGCGGTCTCGGGCGCCTCGCGCATTCCGCTGGTCGCCAACGGCACCGTTGACCTCGAATGCGGATCGACGACCAACACGATCGAGCGACAGCAGCAGGTCTCCTTCCTCGTCACGACGTTCGTCGCCGCGACGCGATTCGCGATGAAGCGGAGCGCGAACTTCAGGTCGCTGGACGATCTCAAGGGCAAGACGGTCACCGCCGTGGCCGGGACGACCAACCTGCGCCACATAACGGCGCTCAACACGAAGCGCGCTCTGGGCATGACGATCGTGCCCGCGAAGGACAACAAAGCGGCCTTCGCAATGGTCGAGAAGGGTACCGCCGTGGCCTTCGCCACCGACGACATCCTGCTCTACGACATGGTCGCGAATTCGGCGGCGCTGGGAGACTACGCCGTCGTCGGCGACCCCCTTTCGATCGAGCCTTACGGGATCATGGTCCGGAAGGACGACGCGGCTTTCAAGCAAGTCGGGGACGACGCGCTGCGCGCTGTTCAAGTCGGGCGAGATCCAGAAGCTCTACGGCAAATGGTTCCTGTCGCCGATCGAACCCAGGAACATCGTTCTGAATGCGCCGGTCAGCGCGGCGCTGAAGAAGGCGTTCGCCGAGCCGACCGACTCCGCGTTGGCCGCCACGTATTCCGGCGACGCGTTTTTCAAATAGGCACGCCGGGGTCGCCGCCACGGCGGCCGGAACGTCCAGGGGGTGACCGATGATTTCCCGCAGATCCTTGATGGCCACGGCGGCCGCGTCCGGCGTCGTGCCGGCGCTCGTTTCCTTCGAGGCGTTCGCGCAGGACAGCCGCATTCTCGCCGACCTGCGCAAGCGCGGCACCCTGCGCGTCGCGACCACCGCGGGCAACCCGCCATACAGCGCCTTCAAGCTCGACGGTACGCCCGAGGGTTACGACGTCGACATCGCCCAACAGCTCGCCCAGGCGCTGAAGGTGAAACCGGAGTGGGTCGTCGGCGATCTGCCCGGACGCATCACCGCGTTGATCGAGGGACGGGCCGATGTCACGGTCTCCAACTTCACGGCGACCGTCGAACGCTCGATTCAGGTCGCCTTCACCAGGCCTTATCTGATCGTCGGCAGCACGTTCATGGTGAAGCAGGGCTCGGCGATCCAGACCGTCGAGCAGGCGGGCAGGGCCGGCGTCAGGATCGGAGTCAACACCGGCAGCACGCACGAGGACATTTTCGCCCGGGTGACGCCGGCAGCCAGCAAGCACGCCTTCGGGTCGACCGCCGAGGCCTTCCGGGCGCTGAGCGCCGGCCAGATCGACGTGATGATTCTCGACAGCCTGCAGAACGCCGCCTTCCTGGCGAAGAGCGGCGGCAGCTACCGCAATCTTCCGGGCAACTGGTCCTACGAGGAGATTTCGATCGGCGTGCCGGCGGGCGATCTCGACTGGCTGCGCATCGTCGACACCTTCGTGCGCCAGCTGACGGGCTCCGGCGAAAGCGCGCGCCTGTTCAGGAAGCATTTCGGCTACGACATGCCGCCGCTGTAGCGGCCGCGTCCTGGAGCCTCGTCGGGCCGCGCGCGGATCGACCGGGCGGAGCGTCGCCTTTCGCTCGACATGCCGCTGGCGTCGCCCACGCCGCGATGCCAGCATTCGCCGGTCACCTCAGGAGAAAACCATGGCACAGCAACCATCCAGCGCCGCGCGCGACGCGGTCCGCGACACCTTTCCCAAGCTGATCGAGCTGACCGAGAAAGTCGTGTTCGGCGACATCTGGGAGCGGCCGGGCCTCTCCAAGCGCGACCGCAGCCTGATCGTGGTGGCGACCCTGGTGGCGCTCTGCCGCACCGACCAGCTGCGCGGCCATCTGCAACGCGCGCTCGCCAACGGGGTGACGAAGGAGGAGCTGGTCGAGCTGATCACCCACCTCGCCTTCTACTCCGGCTGGCCCACCGCGATGACGGCGGCCAAGGTCGCCAAGGAAGTGTTCGAACAGAATCCGT
>CAMDVZ010000007.1 GCA_945878895.1 Caenispirillum bisanense
AGCTCTGCGCCCGGGTCTGGAACACCTGCGACGAGATCCTCGACGCCTGTCAAAGCGCCTGGCGCTTCCTCGTCGACGATCCAGCCCGGATCCGCTCCATCGGCACCAGGAAATGGGCGTGTGTCACTCGATAAGTCGGCTGGTATAAGGCACGCCGAACCGGTCGGGATCGGCCTGTCCGGACCGGATCGCCGTCCACGCCTCGGCCGCCACGACGAAGCGCGACCGCGGGACGTCGTGCGACGGGAAATCGAGGCCGAGCGGCCCGCGGGTGTCTTCGTCGAGTTCCGCGTCCAGCAGCCGCCAGCCGGCGTCGCTCCAGTACTCGCATACCCAATGATCGACATTGAATGTCGTCGAGAAGTAGTTCGCGAAGCCGACGCGCAGGCGCGCCGGCGTTCCATGCCGGCGCAGCACCGACGCAGCCATCAGCGCGTAGGTACGGCAGCTGCCGAGCAATCGGGCGGCGGGTGCGCGCGGCACGTCGAGCGGGCGTGAATCCCGGTCGAGAAGAATGTCCACGACATCGGGGATACGACGCACGTCGCTGTCGGCGATGCCATTGGTGGCTGGATCGACACCGCGCGCGGCGGCGAAGGTCGGGTGAAGGACGAGGTTGGCGATCTTCCCGACGAGAGTAGACGGATCGGGAGACAGCCGCGCGATCGCCTCGGCGTGTCGCCCTGGATCGCTCCAGATCGTGTGTCGGGCGTACCCGGAAGGATCGGTCGTCACGGCGCGTCGTCTCCCGGACTGGCGACGGGGCGGGCAGTATGCCAATAAATTTCCAGCCCCCGTCAACACGCCGTTTCGAAGGACTTGCGCCGCCATGCCCGCCACCGACATTTCCAACCTGACCATCGATTCCGACCGTTTGTGGTCGACCCTGATGGAGATGGCGAAGATCGGCGGCACCGAGAAAGGCGGCGTCTGCCGCATCGCGCTCACCGATCTCGACCGGCAAGGCCGCGACCTGTTCGTGCGCTGGTGTCGCGAGGCCGGTTGCACGATCAAGGTCGACCAGGTCGGCAACATCTTCGCGCGGCGTGCCGGACGCGACGAGTCGAAGCCGCCGATCATGACGGGCAGTCACCTCGACACCCAGCCGACTGGCGGCAAGTTCGACGGTTGCTACGGCGTGATGGCCGGCCTCGAAGTGATCCGGGCGCTCAACGCGGCCGGCTACGAGACCGAGGCGCCGATCGAGGTAGCGGTGTGGACCAACGAGGAGGGCTGCCGCTTCGCGCCCGCGATGGTCGCCTCGGGCGTGTTCGGCGGCGCGTTCACGCTCGACTACGCGCTATCGCGCACCGATCCCGACGGCGTGACGTTCGGCGATGCCCTGAAGGCCATTGGCTACGCCGGGCCCGAGCCGGTCGGCGGTCGGAAGGTCGGCGCGTTTTTCGAAGCCCACATCGAGCAGGGACCCATCCTCGAACGCGAGGGCAGGACCATCGGCGTGGTGGCGGCCGCCCAGGGGCAGCGCTGGTACGAAATCAACTGGACCGGCATGGAGAGCCATGCCGGCACGACGCCGATGGAGGGGCGTCGCGACGCGCTGCTGGGGGCGGCGTTGCTGATCGCGGAAGCGCGGCGCATTGGCTCGCGACCAAATGGACGCGCCACCGTCGGCGTGATCGAGAGCAAGCCGCAGTCGCGAAACACGATTCCGGGCCGGGTGTTCATGACCCTCGACTTCCGTCACCCCGACGACGCGCAGCTGAGCGCGATGGACGCCGAGATGCGAGCGGCGGCGGCGCGGATAGCGGCCGAGCACCGGCTCGACGCGGTGATCGAACAGATCTGGTACTTCCCGCCGACGCCGTTCGACGCGGCTTGCGTGGCGGGGGTACGCGCCGCGGCCGTCGCGGCGGGACTGCCGCACATGGATATCGTCAGCGGCGCCGGTCACGATGCCTGCTACGTGGCCAAAGTCGCGCCGACCGGCATGATCTTCGTGCCCTGCAAGGACGGCATCAGCCACAACGAGGTCGAGGACGCGCGCCAGGACGACATCGCCGCAGGCGCCCAGATCCTGTTGCAGGCAATGGTCGCGCGGGCGAACGCGTGATGCGGCTGTCCGTCTTCAGCGCCGCCATCGTCGCGGTGCTGGTCGGGTTCGGCGGCACCGTTCCGGTCATCCTCGCCGCGGCTCAGGCGTCGGGAGCGAACGCGGCGCAGAGCGCGTCGTTCCTGATGGGACTGTGCCTGGCGATGGCCGCGAGCACCCTCGTTCTCAGCCTGCGGCACCGGATGCCGACCATCGCGGCGTGGTCGACGCCCGGTGCTGCCCTGGTGGCGAGCGCGACGGCGATCCCCGGAATCGAGGCCGCGGTCGGCGCCTTCGTGCTCGCCGCCGGTCTCGTCGTGTTGACCGCGACCCTGGCGCCGCTGGGCCGCCTGATCGATCGCATCCCGACCAGCGTCGCCGCGGCGATGCTGTCGGGCATCCTGCTGCGTCTGGTCGTCGCCATGGTCGAGCAGGCTGCGGTGCTGCCGGCGCTTGTACTGCCGATGGTCGGCCTGTTTCTCGTCGCGCGCCTGTTCGTTCCCGCGACGGCGGCGCTGCTGGTGCTGCTGTTCGGTGGGGGCCTCGCGCTGGCGATGGGCCTGGTCAAGCCGATCGCGGCCGCGCCGTTGGTCACGATCCCGGTGTTCGTGATGCCGGCGTGTGACATCGCGACCCTGATCGGGCTCGGTCTGCCACTGTACCTCGTGACGATGGCGTCGCAGAACCTTCCCGGTTTCGCGGTCCTGCGTGCTTCCGGCTACGCGCCGCCGACCCGCTCGATCCTCGGCGTCACTGGTGTCGCGTCGCTGGCGACCGCGCTGATGGGCGCGCCGACCACCGGCCTCGCGGCCATCACGGCCGCGATCTGTGCCGGCAAGGACGCCCACCCCGATCCGGCGGAGCGCTGGCGGACCGGACCGGTCTACGCCGCTGCCTGGGCGCTGTTCGGGATTTTCGCGGCACTGCTGGTCGCGTTGTTCGCCGCTCTGCCACCGGCCTTGCTGGCGACCATGGCGGGGCTGGCGTTGCTGGGGCCGCTGGCCGGCGCGCTGGGCACGGCGCTGTCGGTCGACCGGGAACGCATGGCCCCCGCCGCGACGCTTGCGGTCACCGCGTCCGGCGTCACGCTTGCCGGCGTCGGCTCGGCTTTCTGGGGGTTGTGCGCGGGTCTCGTCGTCGTCACGCTCGAACGCTGGATGGCAAGCCGGACCGCGACGTAGGCACGCGTCAGGCGGCGGCTTCGTCCACGCTCGACATCAGGTCGCGCGTCGTGACGCGTCGCAGGTCGCGGACCTGCCCCGGGTCGGTCGGCGTGGCGCGATGCATCGTGCAACGATTGTCCCAGATCACCAGATCGCCGTTGCGCCATTGGTGGCGATGCACGAACTGGCGCTGGGTGGCGAACTCGATCAGTTCGCGCAGGAAGATACGCCCGTCCGGCACCGGCCAGCCCAGCACGTGCGAGGCGTGCGCGGCAAGATAGAGCGTCTTGCGCTTCGAGCCGGGATGGCGGCGCACCAGCCGCTGCGGCACCGGCGGCAGGGCGGCGCGTTCCTCCGGCGAATAGTCGGTGAAACCGATCTGGGCCCGCGACCACCAGATCGAATGCTCCGCGATCAGTCCCTCGCAGCGTGCTTTCTCGGGGTCGGGCAGCGTGTCCCACGCCGCGCGCAGATCGGTGAATTCGGTGTCGCCGCCCTCGGAGGGAACGTTGTGCGCGTAAAGCATGGACAGCGCGCCGGGGATGGCGCGGAACGAGGCATCGGTGTGCCAGAGCCGGTTGCCGAGCGAATCCTGGCGGCGGCGGTCGTCGATCGACATCACGCGATTGTCGGCGTCGAGGTTGGAGATGTCGGCGATGTCGTCGCGCTCCAGCCGGTGCCGCATCTTCTGGTGGCGGGCGCGTTGGGCCGACATGGCGACGGGGCCGAATCGGGCGCCGAACGCGATTTGCTGGTCGTCGGTCAGTTTCTGGTCGTGGAACACGACGACGGCGTGACGGTCGATGGCGTCGCGGATCGCGTCGACATCCGCGTCCGGCAGCGGTTGCGAAAGATCGACGCCGGATATCTCGCCGACGAACAGCGGATGCAGTTGCTTCACGGCGATGGTCATCGGCAAGGCGCTCCGCGCTGCATTGTTCCGCCGACCACTATCGATTCACCGGTCCATCCGGTCAAATCCCGGATGACCGACGCACGCCGGCCATGCGCGACCTATGGTTTCAGGAACGGATTGTCGTCGCCGCGCCCGCGTCGACGCGGCGGAAAGTTGGCGAACAGATAGTCGAGAATCAGGTCGCGCTCGGCCTGGTCGGGTTTGCCCATGTTGTGGCGGTCGATCATCAGCTGGAACGACTGGTCCCACATGTCGCGCGACAGGCCTTGCGCCTTGATCAGCGCCACGCCGTGGCAGGCGGCACAGGCGTAGAACGTCTCGTCCTGGCCCTTGCCCGGCGGGAGATCGGCCACCGTGTCCTCGTGCTTCACGTTGGCGGGCAAGGAGCGGGGCGCCTTCGCGCGGCCGGGCGAAGGCGCCGCGGCGTTCGCGACGCACGGCGGGGGCGTCGGCGCGGGGCGCAGGCCGGCGGCGCGGTCGATCATCAGCGCGACCGCGGCGCAGGCGATCGCCACGGCGATCGTGTGGGTCAGTGTCACGGCGGATCGCGGTGTCGAGGCTCCTCGCGGCCCCTAGGCCTGGGCCAGCACGGCCACGCGCGTGACCGCGTTGGCGCCGTAGCCTTGCGGATTCCAGTTGCCGGCCTGGAATGGCTGTACCACGCCGGCGCTGTCGGTGGCGCGACTCCACACCTCGTAGTAGCCGGCCGAGGGCAGCTCGACCGAGGCGACGAAGCGCTGCCAGGCGTATTTGTTGGCGGGTGCCTTCACCTCGGCCTTGATCCAGGTGGCGCCGTAGTCGATCGACACGTCGACGGCGCGGATCGCGCTTTCGCCCGCCCATGCCTGGCCGCGTACCTCGATCTTGCGCGCGCCCGAAGCCAGCCGCGTGCCGTGCGACGGGGAGGTGATCACCGAGCGCACCGGCATGGCTTCGAGAACCGCCATGTTGGCTTCCTCGACCTTGCCGCCCGGCACCGGCGGCGTCTTCGGCACGCGATAGCTGAAGCCGGTCATGCCCGGGCCGTCGTGCTCCTTGTCGCGGATCCAGATACGGGTCAGCCATTTGTGCGACGCCGATCCGGCCCAGCCCGGCACGATCAGCCGGACCGGCCCGCCATGGAGGGCCGGCAGATCCTTGCCGTTGAGCTTGAAGGCGATCAGCGTGTGCTCGTCCATCGCCTTGGCCAGACGCACGCCGCGCGAGATGGTTGGCTTGGTGGCGTCGCCCGACAGATGGACGTCGGCGCCGTAGTGCGCGGTGTAGACGGCGCTGGATTTCAGGCCCGCGGCCTTGAGCACGTCGCCGAGCCGCACGCCGGTCCACTCCGGACAGCCGGCGCCGCCGGTCGTCCACTGGTTGCCGCGCGCCTCCGGCGTGAATTGCGAACGGCCGTTGCCGCCGCATTCGAGCATCAGTCGGTAGGTGACGGGCTGGAACTTCGCCATCAGATCGCCCAGCGCGATCTCCATCGGGGCGTTGACCTCTCCGTCGATCTTTATCTTCCAGGCCTTGGGGTCGGCGGCGAGCGCCGCGGCGTCCGGCATGTTGCCGTTGTTGCGGATGAAGAGCTTCTCGGTCGGCGTGACCTCGTCGTCCATCAGGTGCGCGGGTGTTTCCGCGACCAGTGGCTTGTCGCCGAGCAAGGTCAGTTCGGCCTTGCCGTCCATCTTGAGAACCTTCGGTCCCTTGTCGGCGGCGGCAGGCGTCTGCGCCAGCGCCGACCCGACGAATCCCGCCGGCGCCCGATCGGCGAACGCGATCGACCCGCCCGCGGCGGCAGCCATCGCAATACCGCCCGTGCCCTTGAGGAAGCCGCGCCGGGACGCCTCGGTATCGGCGCCCATTGTCCGTCGCGTGTGATCGAAAGCCATGGGGTGGTCTCCGGGTTGGGGACTGATCGTCGTGCCGGCCGATACTATCGAACGGCACGTCGCGGCTCGCAAGACGCTCACTTCGGCGCGTGGCTTCCGGTGCCGCGACCGGTCAGCAGGCTCGACAGAACCAGAGCGACGGTGGCAAGCCCGACGACGATGGTGGCGACGACGTTGATCTGCGGGTTCAGCCCCATCCGGATACTGGAGTAGACCGCCATCGGCAGGGTCTGGGATTCCGGTCCGGCGACGAACTGCGTCAGGATCAGGTCGTCGAGCGAAAGCGTGAAGGCGAGCAGCCAGCCAGATATCACCGCCGGCGCGATCAGCGGCAGGGTGATGGTGCGGAACACGGTGGCGGGGCGGGCGCCGAGGTCCATGGCCGCTTCCTCCAGAGATCGGTCGAAGTCGGCCAGCCGCGACTGCACGACCAGCGCGACATAGGCGGCCGCGAAGGTGACGTGTGCCAGCACGATGGTCGGGAAGCCGCGCTCGGGGCCGCCGAACAGGCGCTCCAGGCCGACGAACAGGAGCAGCATCGAGACGCCCATGATGACTTCCGGCATCACCATCGGCGCTGCGACGAGGCCCGCGAACAGGGCGCGACCGCGGAACCGGCCGTGTCGCGCCAGCGCGAAGCCGGCCATGGTTCCGAGGATCGTCGCCCCGATCGCCGACACCAGCGCGATCCTGAGCGACAGCAGGGCCGCGTCGATCATCGCCTCGTTGCGCGCCAGCTCCCGCCACCAGCGCAGCGAGAAGCCGCCCCAGACCGTGACCAGCCGGGAGTCGTTGAAGGAATAGACGATCACCGAGACGATGGGCACGTAGAGAAACGCATAGCCGAACGCCAGCGCGGCAAGGAGAAAACGGGAGCGCGCGCCGGCCATCGTCAGTGCGGCCGCGCCGCGCCGAGACGCTGGAACAGGGCGATGGGGACCGCCAGCAGCGCCAGCATGAGGGTCGCGACCGCCGACGCCAGCGGCCAGTCGCCGTTGGCGAAGAATTCGTCCCACAGAACCTTGCCGATCATCAGGGTTTCGGTGCCGCCCAGCATGTCGGGAATGATGAACTCGCCGACCGCCGGGATGAAGACCAGCAGACAGCCCGCGACCACGCCCGGCAGCGACAACGGCAGCGTCACCGTGAGAAACGCGCGCGCCGGCGTGGCGCCGAGATCGGCGGCGGCTTCGAGCAGGGATCCGTCGAGCTTCTCCAGCGTCGCGTAGAGCGGCAGCACCATGAACGGGAGGTAGGCGTAGACGATGCCGAAATAGATCGCCCACTCGGTGCCGATCAGCGTGCCGGGATCGCTGGCCAGACCGCTCCAGCGCAGGAAGCCGTTCAGCAACCCGTTCTCCGAGAGGATGCCCTTCCAAGCGTAGACGCGGATCAGGAACGAGGTCCAGAACGGCAGGACGATGGCGGCAAGCAGCGCGGGCCGCCACCGGGCCGGCGCCCGCGCGATGGCGTAGGCGATCGGATAGCCCAACAGCAGGCAGAACATGGTCGAGATGGCCGCGATCCGCAGCGACCCCAGATAGGCCGACACGTAGAGCGGATCGGTGAACAGGAAGGTGTAGTTGCGGACCGTGCCGGTAAGCGCCACCGGCGGCGCCCGATCGGGAGCGGCCTCGCCGAAGCTGATGACCGCGACGATCGCGAAGGGCAGGGCGAACAGGACCAGCAGCCAGGCGTAGGGCAGGGCGACGACGGCCCAGTGGGCGCCCTCGCGACTTTGTCCGGCGTGCCTGTTCATTTGGTGAGGAGCGCGCCGCCGTCGGCCGGCCAGTGCGCCCAGACCCTGGCGCCGCGGCCAATCCGCGGCGCTCCTTCCATCGACCCCAGCAAGGTGGCACCCGCATCGACGATCACGTGCAGCGTCGTCGATCCACCGAGATAGGCGATGTCGGAAACCACGCCGGCGACGGCATTGGCCGCCGTCGCGAGCCGCTCGACGCCGAGCGTCACGTTTTCGGGCCGCACGGCGATCCAGACCGGCCGCCCGACCTCGGGCGGCGTGTCCGACCGGGCGGTCGCGTCGATGCCCAGCGTCGGACAGCGCACGACGACGGCATCGCCCGACGTGGCCAGGCAGATACCTTCGACGATGGTCGATCGTCCGATGAAATCCGCGACGAACCGGGAAGCCGGCGTACCGTAGAGGGTGGCGGGCGATGCGACCTGCGCCAGGCGACCACGATCCATGACCGCGATTCGCGAGGCCATGGTCATCGCCTCCTCCTGGTCGTGGGTGACCATCACGAACGTGATGCCGAGTTTGCGTTGCAGGCCCATCAGCTCGAACTGCGTGCGCTCGCGAAGCTTGCGGTCCAGCGCCGACAGCGGTTCGTCCAGCAGCAGCAGCTTGGGGCGCTTCACGAGCGCGCGCGCCAGCGCCACGCGCTGGCGCTGGCCTCCCGAGAGCTGGTGCGGCTTGCGTCCACCCAGTTCGGCCAACTCGACCATGGCAAGCGCGTCGAGGACGCGGCTGGCGATCTCGCCCTTCGGCAGGCCTTCGCGCTGCAGTCCGTAGGCGATGTTCCGCTCGACGGTCATGTGCGGGAAGAGCGCGTAGGACTGGAACATCATGTTCACCGGACGCGCCCAGGGCGGCGTGTCGGTGACATCCTCGCCATCGATCAGAACGCGTCCGCTGTCGGGTCGCTCGAAGCCCGCCAGGATGCGCAGCAGCGTTGTCTTGCCGCTGCCGGAGCCGCCCAGCAGGGCGAAAAGCTCGCCGCGCGAGACGTCGAGCGACACACCGTCGACGGCCGCTACGTTCGCGAAGCGCCGGACGACTCCCTCGATGCGCAGGAATGGCGTGTCGGTGCTCACCGGCCGGTCTTGATCGTGGTCCAGGCGCGGGTCCGCTGGCGGATGCTGTCCTGGTCGCCGGCGCTGATCGAATAGAACTTCGCCCGCACGTCGGCCGGGGGATAGATCAGCGGATTGTCGCCGATCGCGCGGTTCATCAGTGGCGGTGCCGCCCGGTTGCCGTTGGCGTAACCGGTGAGATTGCTGGCGTCGGCGGCGACCTTCGGCTCCAGCAGCCAGTCGAGCCAGCGATGGGCGTTGTCGACGTTTTTCGCGGTGCGCGGGATCGCGAGAACGTCGATCCAGAGCTGCGCGCCCTCCTTCGGAATGGCGTACTCGATGGTCTGCTTCTTCTGCGCCTTGGCGCCGCGATCGCGCGCCTGGAGGACGTCGCCGCTGAAGGCGAACACGAGGCACGCGTCGCCGCCCGCCAGCGCATCGATGATCTCGCCGGTGTGGATCTTGCGCAGGAAGGGGCGGATTTTCATGACCGCGTCGCGCGCCTTGTCGAGATCTTCCTGCTTCTTGCTGTCGGGGTCGAGGCCGAGATAGAGCATCGCCGCGGGTAGCACGTCGGTTGGACTGTCGAGCAGCATGACGCCGCAATCCTTGAACTTCGCGACCACGTCGGGGTCGAAGATCATGCGCAAGCTGCCGACGGGAGCGTCGGGCATGCGCCTTTTCACGGCTTCGGCGTTGTAGCCGATGCCTGTCGTGCCCCACATCCACGGCAGCCCGAACTCGCCCGACGGATCGTATTTGGCGAGCGAGCGCATGATCTCGGGATCGAGGTTGCCGACGTTCTTCAATTTCGACCGGTCGATTTTCTGGTACAGGTTCGCCGCCAGCTGCCGGACGAAAAACGGCGACGCGGTTGGCGTGACGACGTCGTAGCCGCCGCCGGCGCGCATCTTGGCGTCGAGAATTTCGTTCGAGTCGTAGGTCGTGTAGTTGACCTTGATGCCGCTGGCCTGCTGGAAATTTCGCGCCGTGTCCTCGGCGATGTAGTCGTTCCAGTTATAGACATTCACGACCCGCTCCTGGGCGACCGCCGGAACGGCGAGCAGGCCCAGGAGCAAGGCGACGGCGCGGACGGGAATGCGGGGCATCGGAAGCCTCTTCGAGGATGGCGCGGCGCGCCGGTGGACGCTGTCTGGCCAATCTTTCCGACGCCGGCGGCCGAAACGCAAGCCCCGGCGGCGAGCGCCATCGCCGCGGCCGGCGGCGTCCCTCAGACCCCGAGGTAGCGGTGTTGCAGCGCGACGTCGGCCGCCAGCGCCGCGGACGTACCCGCCCACACGACGCGTCCTTTCTCGACGACGTGGTGGCGGTCGGCCAGCCGGATCAGCGCGGCGAGGTTCTTGTCGATGACGAGGATCGACTGACCATCGCGCTTCAGCCGATCGAGCACGGTCCATATCTCCTGGCGGATCATCGGGGCCAGTCCCTCCGTCGCCTCGTCGAGAATCAGCAGCCGCGGATTGGTCATCAACGCGCGTCCGATCGCCAGCATCTGCTGCTCGCCGCCCGATAGCTGGTTGCCCATGTTGGTCTGGCGCTCCGCCAGACGCGGAAAAAAATCGAAGACGCGTTTCAGGTTCCACGCCGTGTCGAGGGGGCGGCCGTCGCGGTTGGCCGCCGTGGCCACGAGGTTTTCGCGCAGGCTCAGGTTCGGGAATATCTGGCGGCCCTCGGGAACCAGGCCGATGCCGAGCCGGGCCACCTCGAAGGAGCGCAGGCCGCGCAGTTCGCGGGCGCCGAACACGATCGAACCGGCCCGCGCCGGCACCAGGCCCATGATCGCGCCAACCGTGGTCGTCTTGCCCATGCCGTTGCGGCCCAGCAGGGTGGCGACTTCGCCCGCGCCGACTTCCAGCTCCATGTCGAACAGCACCTGGCTGTCGCCGTAGGATGCGCCGAGTCCGGTGATCTTGAGCATGCGTGCGCCTCAGGTCCCGGAATCATCGCCGAGATAGGCTTGCCGGACCTCGGGATCGGCACGAATCTCGGCGGCCGTGCCAGTGGCGATCACCCGGCCATAGACCAGCACGGAAATGCGGTCCGCCAGCGCGAAGACCGCGTCCATGTCGTGCTCGACGAGGAGCATGCCGCGTTGCCCTTTCAGGGATCGAAGCAGGTCGACCATGCGGGCGGATTCGTCGGGTCCCATGCCGGCCATCGGTTCGTCGAGCAGCAACAGTCGGGGCTCGCCGGCCAGCGCCATGGCGATCTCCAGTTGCCGTCGCTCGCCGTGCGACAGCGAGGAGGCGAGAATCTGCGCGCGATTGCCGAGACCGACGAGTTCGAGGCCGGCGAACGCCGGCTCGCGCAGGCGCCTGTCGCGGCGGGCATTGGCGAGAAAGCGGAACGAGTGGCCAGCGTGCGCCTGGACGGCCAGCGCGACGTTCTGCAGCGCGGTGAATTCCGGCAGCACGCTGGTGATCTGGAAGGACCTCGTCAGTCCGCGCCGCGCCCGGGCGGGCATGTCGAGAGCGGTGATGTCGCGGCCGTCGAACTCGACGCGGCCGGAGTCCGGACGCTGCTGGCCCGATAGCTGGGCGATCAGCGTTGTCTTGCCGGCGCCGTTGGGGCCGATCAGGGCGTGCAGCTCGCCGTCGCGGACGTCGATCGACACGCCGTCGGTGGCGATCAGTCCGCCGAAGCGCTTGACCAGCCGATGGGTGCGGAGCAGGGCCTCAGCCACGGTGGCGGCTCCGTGCCCGTCCGCGACCCAGCAGGCTGTCGAGGCCGCCGCGCGCGTAGAGCGCCACAAGCACCAGCAACGGCCCGAACACGATCTGCCAGTATTCCCCCGTGCCCTTGCTCGCCATGTCCATCAGCGGCTTGAGCGATTCCTCAAGTACGAAGAAGGCGATGGTTCCAAACAGGGGGCCGAACACCGTGCCCATGCCGCCCAGAACGACGATCACGATGAGATCGCCGGATTTGACCCACGACATCATCGCCGGCGAGATATAGGCGTCGTGATTGGCCAGCAGCAGGCCCGACAACCCGCCGAAACCACCGGAGATCGCGAACGCGACGAGCCGATACCGGAACACCGGGAAGCCGAGCGCGGCCATCCGCGTCTCGTTCGACTTCGCCCCGCGGACGACCAGGCCGAAGCGGGAGTTGGCGAGCCGGGCGCAGAACCAGATCGTCGCCAGCATCAGGGCGAAACACAGCCAGTAGAACTGCCCCCTGTCGCGCAGGTCGATCAGGCCGGAGAATTGGCTGCGGCCGGCGATGTTGAGCCCATCGTCGGCGCCATAGGGTTCGAGTCCGACGGCGACGTAGTAGACCAGCTGGGCGAAGGCCAGCGTGATCATGATGAAATAGACGCCCCGGGTGCGCAGGCTGAGCGCGCCGATCAGCGTCGCCCATGCCATGGCGGCGGCGATGCCGACCGGCCACTGGAGCCAACCGTCGTGGACGCCGTGATGCGCGAAGATGCCCACCGCGTAACCGCCGATGCCCCAGAACACGGCGTGCCCGAAGCTCACCATGCCGCCGTAGCCGAGCATGATGTTGAGACCGGCTGCGGCGATCGACCAGATCACGATGCGCGTGCTGACCGACAGCAGATAGCGCTGGTCGAGGACCTGGGCGATCACGGGCAGCAACGCCATCGCGAGCAGCAGCACGGCGACGACCAGGCCGCGCGGCGTGCCGAGAGACGCGAGGATCTTCCGCATCAGGAGCGCTGCCCGAACAGGCCGGTCGGGCGCCACACCAGCACCGCGGCCATCACCACGTAGATCAGGACCTGGGAAATCGCGGGCGCGGCGCTCGACGCCGCCGCCGCGGACAGGAACGTCTTGAGCAGGTCGGGCACGTAGGCGCGGCCGAAGATGTCGATCTGGCCGACGATCATCGCGGCCACGAAAGCACCTTTGACCGATCCGATGCCGCCGATGACGATGATTACGAAGGCGAGAATCAGGATGTCGTCGCCCATGCCGATCTTGATCGAGAGGATCGGCGCCGCCATCAGGCCGGCCAACGCCGCGAACACCGCGCCGAGCCCGAACACCAGCGTGAACAGCAGGCCGATGTCGACGCCGAGCGCCCCGACCATCCTGCGGTTGGACGCGCCGGCCCGGATCAGCATGCCCATTCGGGTGCGCGTCACCAGCCAGGCCAGCAGCAGCGCGACGACGGCGCCCACGACGATGATGGCGAACCGGTAGGCTGGGTAGGGAACGCCCGGCATGATGTCGATGGTGCCCGCGACGAAAGACGGCAGGGCCACGCTCTTGCCGGCGGGCCCCCACACCACGCGGACGAGCTCGTTGAAGAACAGGATCAGCCCGAACGTCGCCAGCACCTGGTCGAGGTGGTCCCGGGCATAGAGGCGTCGCATCACGACCATCTCGACGGCGACGCCGAGCGCCAGCGCCGCGGGGAGGGCAAGCAGGGCGCCGAGCACGAAACTGTCGGTCCAGGCGATGAAGGTCCATGCGAAGTAGGCGCCGACCATGTAGAGCGAGCCGTGCGCCAGGTTGACGAGATCCATGATGCCGAACGTCAGCGTCAGGCCGGCCGCCAGCAGGAACATCAGCAGGCCGAGCTGGATGCCGTTCAGCGTCTGGAGGATCAGGTATTCCATCGCGCGGCTGCCCTAAACGAAACGGGAGCGCGCATGGCGCTCCCGCGTCGGTCCGACAGACGACTCGCCTACTTCATCGGGCATTTGGCGAAGTGCGGATCCTTCGCGGCCGTCACGGCGGTCGCGATGGTCTTCACGGTCGCGTTGCCGTCGGAATCCTTCACCGCTTCCTGGATGTAGAAATTCTGGATCGGGAAGTTGTTGGTGTTGAAGGAAAACGCGCCGCGCACCGACTTGAAATCCGCCTTCTTTACGGCGGCCCGGACGGCGTCCTTGTTGGAGAGGTCGCCCTTCAGCGCTTCGACCGCCGACGCGATCAGCATGATCGAGTCGTAGCTCTGGGCGCCGTAGTAGGACGGATACACGCCATGCTTCTTGCGGAAATCGGCGACATAGCGCCGGTTCTGGTCGACCGGCAGATCGTTGACCCATTGTTGGGCGCCCAGCGTGCCGAGCGCGAGGTCCTTCTGTTGCGGCAGCGTGATCGCGTCGACGCTGAACACCTGGTAGAGCGGCGTGGTCGCCTTCAGTCCCGACTGGACATATTGCTGGACGAACTGCACGCCGTGGGCGCCCGGATAGAAGATGAAGATGCCGTCTGGCTTGGCGGCGCGGATCTTGGCCATCTCGGCCGAGAAGTCGAGCTGGTCGGGCCACTTGGTCAGGTCCTCGCCGACGATCTGGCCCGTGAAGGTGCGCTTGACGCCCGCGAGCATGTCCTTGCCGGCGGCGTAGTTGCCGGCCATCAGATAGAGGCTCTTGACGCCCTTCGCCTGCAGATAGGCGCCCATCGCCATCGGCGTCTGGTCGTTGTTCCACGACGTCGAGAAGAAGTTCTTGTTGCAGAGTTCGCCGGCCAGCTGGGAGGGACCGGCGTTGGCGCTGATGAGGATCGTGTCGGCTTCGTCGGTGACGGACTTGAACGAGGCGAGCAGGACGTTCGACCAGATGTAGCCGGTGACGAAATTCACGCGGTCCTGCTGCACCAGCTTCTCGGTGCGCTGCTTGCCGACGTCGGGCTTGAACTGGTCGTCCTCGAACACGATCTCGACCGGCTTGCCGCCCATCTTGCCGCCGAGATGCTCGAGCGCCAGCTCGACGGAGCGGCGCATGTCCTGGCCGATCGCGGCCTGCGGACCCGAGAAGGTCGAGACGAACCCGATCTTGATGGGCGCCTGGGCGTGAACGGGCGCGGCGAGAAGAGATAGACCAACGGCGGCGGCGCCGAATCTGGCGAACATTGTCGAAACTCCCTGCTGGATTTGCCTGGTGGCTCCCACCTCGGACGGGCGGGTTCAAGCTGGCGTCATAGAACCCGAAACCACCGGGCCGGACAACGAATTCCTTGCGAGCCGAAGGCGTTGGCAACCGGTTGGCGATCCGGACGGGGCTTGATACCTTCGCCGCCGCGAGCCGACGCCGGGTGTCGGCGCGTCGGGAGAACAAGATGGCCTCCGTATCCGTGCTCGATCCGTCGTGCCTGCCCGGCGGCGTTCGCTCGCGGCGGATCGACGGCATCAACGGCCTCTCGATGCACGTGCTCGAAGCGGGTTTCGAGCAGCCCGGGCGCCCGTGTCTTCTGTTGCTGCACGGGTTTCCCGAGCTGGCCTACAGCTGGCGCAAGGCGATGCCGGCGCTCGCAGCGGCCGGTTATCACGTCGTCGCGCCCGACCAGCGCGGCTATGGCCTGACGGCGGGCTGGGATCCGGCCTACGACGGCGACGTCGCCTCGTACCGCATGATGAACCTCGTGCGCGACGCCGCGGGGCTTGTCTCGGCCTTCGGCTACCGGTCCGTGGCGGGAGTCATCGGGCACGATTTCGGCTCGCCGGTGGCGGCGTGGTGCGCGTTGCTGCGGCCCGATATGTTCCGGTCCGTGGCGATGATGAGCGGTCCGTTCGCGGGTCCGCCGTCCTTGCCGTTCGACACCGCGAACGATCGGCCGGACGCGGTCGGTGCGCACGACGCCATCCACGACGAGCTCGCGTCGCTCGACCGGCCACGCAAACACTACCAGTGGTTCTATTCGACGCGCGGGGCCGACGCCGACATGCGCGACGCACCGCAAGGCATTCACGCGTTTCTTCGCGCCTACTACCACGTGAAGAGCGCCGATTGGCCGGGCAACCGGCCGTTCCGGCTGGAGTCGTGGACAGCCGGCGAACTGGCGAAGATGCCGACCTACTACATCATGGATCGCGGACTGGGCATGGCGGCGACGGTCGCTCCGCACATGCCCTCGGCCGAGACGACCGCCGCGTGCGAATGGCTGACGGACGACGAGCTGGGTGTCTACGCCGCGGCCTTCGGGCGAACCGGCTTCCAGGGCGGGCTGCAATGGTATCGATGCTCGACGGACCCGCGCTTCGCCAGCGACCTCCAGATCTTCGCGGGCCGCGCCATCGATGTCCCGTCCTGTTTCATCGCCGGAGCCAGCGACTGGGGAGTCTATCAACGTCCCGGGGCGCTGGAGAGGATGCAACAGACGGCATGCACGCGCATGCTCGGCTGTCATCTCGTCGATGGCGCCGGCCATTGGGTGCAGCAGGAGCAGCCGGCGCGGGTCGTGGCGTTGCTGCTGGAGTTCCTGCGCGAGGCGGGGACCGCCCCGAGCGTGGTCAGTCGCGCAACTTGAAGCGCTGGATCTTGCCGGTCGCCGTTTTCGGCAGTTCGGCGACGTAGTCGATCGACCGGGGGAATTTGTAGGGTGCCAGCGTCGCCTTGCAGCGCGTCATGAGCTCGGTCGTCAGCGCGTCGTCGCCAGTGCGGCCGGGCTTGACGACGACGAAAGCGCGGGGCTTCACCAGCCCGTCCTTGTCGGCGTGGCCGACCACGGCGGATTCCAGCACCGCGTCGTGTCCGATCAGGCACGACTCGATTTCGATGGGAGAGCACCAGATGCCGCCGACCTTCAGCATGTCGTCGCTGCGTCCATCGTAGAAAAAATAGCCCTCGGCGTCCTGGCGGTAGGTGTCGCCGGTATCGAGCCAGCCGCCGACCATGGTTTCGGCGGTTTTTTCGGGCTTGTTCCAGTACAGGCGGGCGGTCGAATCACCCTTGATCCAGAGCCGGCCGCTCTCGCCCGGCGGTACCGGCTTGCCGTGCTCGTCGCGGATTTCGGCGCCGTAGCCGTGCACGGGCTTGCCGCTGGCGCCGAGGCGGATGTCGCCGAGGCGGTTCGACAGGAAAATGTGTAGCGCTTCGGTCGAACCGATACCGTCGAGGACCGAAACGCCGGTACGTTCGTGGAAGCGGCGGAAGATGTCGCCGGGCAGGGCTTCGCCGGCCGAGATACCCGCCCGCACGCTCGACCAGTCGGCGGGGCGTGTTTCCAGCGCGGCCAGCAGCGCGGCATAGAGGGTCGGGACGCCGAAATACAGCGTCGGACGGAAGCGTTCGACCAGTTCGAAGGTGCCGTCGGGCGTCGGACGCCGGTCGTCGAGCAGGGCGGTGCCGCCGGTCCACAACGGGAAGGTCATGCCGTTGCCGAGGCCGTAGGCGAAGAAAAGCTTGGCGGAGGAGAAGCACACGTCGCTCTTGCGCACGCCCAGCGTCTCGACGCCGTAGAACTGGCTGGTCACGACCATGTCGCGATGGCCATGCACCGCGCCCTTGGGTCGGCCGGTCGAGCCCGACGAATAGAGCCAGAAACAGTCCGCCGTCGCCGACGCCGGATGGATGGCGAGCTGGTCGGAGGCCGCCGCCAGCTCGTCCGCGAACGCGCCGTCGGCGCGCAGCGCCAGCGGTTTGTTCGTCGCGGCGAGCAGCGCCGGTTCGACTTCGGCGGCGTACTCCGGCGAGTACAGCGCGACGCGGCAGCCGGAATCATCGATCATGTAGGCGTAGTCGGACGCCCTCAGCAGCGTGTTGACCGGCACCGGCACGATGCCGGCCTTGATGGCGCCCCAGAACGCGTAGTAGAACGCCGGGCAGTCCTTGACGATCATCAGGACGCGATCGCCCGGCGTGGCGCCGAGCCCCAGCAACGCGTTGCTGGCGCGGTTCACGCGTTCGGCAAGCTGGCGATAGGTGACGGCTTCGGTCGCCGTCCAGATCGCGATCTTGGGACCACGCCCTTCCTCGACGTGGCGGTCGATGAACGGGCCGGCCACGTTGAATCCCTCGGCGAAATCGAGGGCCGTGCCGGCGTCGGTCGAACGGAGCGTGATGCCGTGCGTCATGGAGCGGTCCTGGTGAACTGGTTCGACATCGACTATAGGGTGCCAACGGCGCGACGCGAAGACCGCGTCGCGTTTGGCGCGAGATAACCGAGCAAGGTCCGGACGACGCGATCTTCGAGCATCGTCGGGTCGATCGGACCGCGCTCGGTGGCGCCGTCGATCAGCGCGCGCGCGACCAGCACGCAGTCCGCGGCGGCGGTCGCGATGTCGTGGGTTGGCAGCGACGCGGCGTGGCGGGCAAGGAACGACGACACCGCGCCGAGCAAGGCCGCGCCGGCGCGTTGCGTTTCCGGCAGCGCCGGCAAGCCAGCCTCGACGAAGTCGAGGATTCGCGCCAGGTCGCGGCGTCTCGTCTGGCGGGCGATGGCCGCGGCGACGATCCGGCGCAAGCCGGCCGCGAGCGGCAGCGTCGTCGCGGTGTCGGCTACGGTCGCGACGGTGGCGTGGATGTCCTCGGCCTCGCGGGCCACCAGGGCGGCGAGCAGCGCCTGCTTGTTGGGGAAGTACTGGTAGAGCGACCCGACGCTGACGCCGGCCAGCGCCGCGACGGCGTTGGTGTTGAACGCGTTGAGGCCCGCCCGCTCCAGAATGCGAGCCGCCGCTTCCAGAATCGCCGCGACGGTCGCGCCCGAACGCGCGTGGGAGGGCGCTTTGCGGGGCTCGATGGCGCGGGGCGTCGTTGGTCGGGACATCGGGGCAATGCGAGTATGAGAACGCGAGCTTTTACTCATATTATAGCTCGGCGCGGCAACATTCAACCGCCGCCGGGAGCCAATCCAATGAGACCCTACACGTTCTTCATGCTGCTTCGGTCCGAGCCCGCCTGGCTGACGCTGACGCGCGCGCAGCGGCGGGAGTTCATCGCCTCGGACATCCAGCCGATCCAGGCGAAATATCCCGCCGTCCGGCTGCGCTTCTACGACGCCGAGGCGTTCAGCGGTCGCTGCACGGACGTTGCCATGTGGGAAACGGACGATCTCCGGCAATACCAGTTCCTCGTCGATGCGCTGCGCGACACGCGTTTCTTCGCGCTGCCCTACTTCACGGTGGTCGACATCGTGCCGGCCGTCGAGGACGGCTACGTCGAGTACGATCGCGCTGAGGCCGCCTAGCTCCGGAAGACTGCCGCTGCTTCGTCCGTCAGGGTCGGCCCCTCGACGATCGTCGGTCGTGGTCCGGCCGCGAAGGCGGCGCGGCACGACAGGCGGCCGGCGTCCGCCGGTAGTCCCGTGATCCGCGAGATCACGGGACCATCGAGCCCGTAGACGACGCGCGATATTCCGGCCCAGTACATGGCGCCGGCGCACATCGGACAGGGCTCGCCGCTGGCGTACATCGTCGCGCCCCGCAGTGACTCCATGCCGTGGTCGCGGCGGGCGGCGCGCAGGGCGTTCATCTCGCCGTGCGCGGCGAAGTCGTTGCCCGTCGTCACCGTGGCGCCCGCCGTCGCGAGCACCTCGCCGGACGCGGCAACCAGCACGCCGCCATAGGGCTGGTCGCCGCGTGCCTTTGCCGCGAAGGCCTCGGCGATGGCGGCGCGCAGATGGCGCCGGTCCTCGTCGGTGACGGACATCAGTTGAACCTGACGTACTCGAAGTCGGCCGCCTGGTTGTTGATGCCGCGGCCGGGGGCGGCGATCCAGTTGGCGTACTTGCCGGGCTCGGTCACCGCCGGACCCATGAGCGATCGCACGTACGTCTGGTCGGTTTCGCTCGGCAGCCACTTGTCGACGTTGGCCTTCCATTCCGCGTCGGCGATCACTCGGCCGTCGGGCGAGACGTGGACGTCGGCAAAGGCGCCGATGCGGCGATGGAACGCGCGGTGCGGGATCGTCAGTTCGAACGCGATGCCCGCGCGCTCGATGATCTTGTTCCAGCGCAGCACGCCCTTGGCGCAATCGTCGATGTAGTCCTGGCGCAGCCGCTCGTTGAGGGCCGACAGCGCCGGCACGGGGCGTGCGACGATGGTCCCGCTGGCGGGGGACATGATGTCGTAGCTGGCACCGACGAGTTGGTGGTCGTCCTCGATGCGGGTCTCGAGGTAACGGCCCTTGATGCCGGCCGTGTAGTAGTTGGCGGCGTTGGTGGAGGCTTCCTGTCCGAACAGGTCGAGCGACACCGAGAAATGGAAGTTGAGGTAGCGCTGCAAGGTCGGCAGATCGATGCCACCCAGCGCCCGCACGTCGTCGGTTTTGTGCTCGCGCATCAGATCGCAGGTGCGCTGGACGATGCGGCCCACCCCGGTCTCGCCCACGAACATGTGGTGGGCTTCCTCGGTCAGCATGAAGCGGCAGGAGCGCGCCAGCGGATCGAAGCCGGACTCCGCCAGCGAGGCGAGCTGGTACTTGCCGTCGCGGTCGGTGAAGTAGGTGAACATGAAGAACGACAGCCAGTCCGGCGTCTTCTCGTTGAAGGCGCCGAGGATGCGCGGCTTGTCGGGATCGCCGGAATGGCGGTGCAGCAGCTCCTCGGCTTCCTCGCGACCGTCGCGGCCGAAATAGGCGTGCAGCAGGTAGACCATCGCCCACAGGTGACGGCCTTCCTCGACGTTGATCTGGAACAGGTTGCGCAGGTCGTAGAGCGAGGGCGCGGTGCGGCCAAGCAGGCGCTGTTGCTCGACCGAGGCCGGCTCGGTGTCGCCCTGCGTGACGATCAGGCGGCGCAGGGTGGAGCGATGCTCGCCGGGAACCTCCTGCCAGACCGGCTTGCCCTTTTCGTCGCCGAAACCGATCGTGCGGTCGGCCTCGCGGTCCGCGAGGAAGATGCCCCAGCGATACTCCGGCATCTTCACGTGGCCGAAATTGGCCCAGCCGTTGGAATCGGTCGAGATCGCGGTGCGCAGATACACGTCGTAGCCGAGGCTGCCCTCGGGACCCATGTCGCGCCACCATTGAAGGTAGTTGGGTTGCCAGGCTTCCAGCGCGCGCTGCAGGCGGCGGTCGCTGGAGAGATCGACGTTGTTGGGGATCAGTTCGCTGTAGTTGATCGACATGGTCGTCTCCCTCGCTCGGGCCGGTGTTCAGACGCGCTTGCGGTCGTATGTCGGCTTGCGGCCGGTGCCGTAGAGTTTCAGGGCGCCTTCGCCGCCGGCGGCGTTGGGGCGCTGGAAGATCCAGTTCTGCCACGCCGTCAGGCGCGCGAAGATTTTCGTCTCCATCGTCTCGGGACCGACGAAGCGCAGATTGGCTTCCATGCCGGTCAGCCCGTCGGGCGAGAAGCTGGCGCGCTCCTCGATCACGAGGCGCACCTCGTCGTCCCAGTCGATGTCGTCGGGCGTGAAGGTGACGAGCCCCAGCGCTTCGGCGGCTTCCGCGCCGATCGGCTTGCCAAGCTCGGCCTTCAGCGCGTCGATCTGGCCGGGCTCGCCGAGGAAGCGGCTTTCGAGACGGGTCAGGTCGTTGCCCATGGGCAGGGCGCCGAAATTCAGGCCCGACAGGCGCAGGCTCGCCTCGGGCAGGTTGCTGCCCTCGAGGCTGCCGATCAGCATGTAGGAGCGGTCGGACGCCAGCGTCAGCTCGAGCAGCGAGCCCGCGAAACAGCTGCCCTGTTCGACCAGCGCGATCAGGCTGCGGGAGCTGACGTCGACGCGCTTGAACGTGCGCTTGAGGTAGAGTGTCGTCTCGCGAGCCAGCCAATGGTCGGCGTTGACGGTCAGGAAATCGTCGTGCGCGACCACGGCGGCGCCATCGCCCGAGGTATGGAACACCCAGGTGCCGATCTCGCCCTCGTTCTGGCGCAGATGCAGGATCGCGTCGTCGAGCGCGCGTGCCATCGCGAGAGGCCAGAACCGGTCGCCGAGCGCCACCATCGCCGCGACATCGGCGGGCGGTGGCGCGGTCGGCCCTTCGATGCGGACATGGGCGGCGCGCGCGGCGCGGTCGATCTCGACGACGACGTGCGGATAGACGATGCGGTCGCCCGCGATCTCGCGCGACAGTGGTGTCAGCCTGATTCCCGGGCCATTGGCGGGACGGTCCGACTTCGCGACCAGATCGGAGGTGCGTGTCCGCAGCGCGTCCTCGAAACGCGAGCGCGGCACCACCTCGTCGACCAGCCGCCAGTCGACGGCGCGCTTGCCGCGCATGCCCTCGCTGATGGTGCAGAAGAAGTCCGCCCGGTCGCGCCGCACCATCCGCTTGTCGACCAGGCGGGTCAGGCCGCCAGTGCCTGGCAGGACCGCCAGCAGCGGCAGTTCCGGCAACGACACGGCCGAGCTGCCATCGTCGGCCATCACGATCTTGTCGCAGGCCAGCGCCAGCTCGTAGCCGCCGCCGGCCGCTGTGCCGTTGACGGCGCAGATCCAGGTCTGGCCGGAATTCGCCGAGGCGTCCTCGATGGCGTTGCGGGTCTCGTTGGTGAATTTGCAGAAATTGACCTTGTGGTCGTGCGTCGACAGCCCAAGCATCGTGATGTTGGCGCCGGAGCAGAACACGCGGTCCTTGGCCGAGGTCACGATCACCGCCGCCACCGAGGGATGCTCGAACCGCAGACGCTGGAGGGCGTCGTAGAGCTCGATGTCGACACCGAGGTCGTAGGAATTGAGCTTCAGCTTGTAGCCGGGCTTCAGGGTCGCCGTTTCGTCGACGTCCATCGCCAGGGTCGCCACCCGGCCGTCGATCGACAGCTTCCAGTGCCGGTAGCGCTCGGGCGCGGTACGGAACTCGACAGTCGGTTCGCCTGCCGATACGGCGACGTCCGCCACGATGCTGGCCATGGAAAGGTCTCCGGCCGTAATTTCGTAATTCAGTATTGAAATGCGTATTTACATCTAGCCGGCGGCCCCGCACCCTGTCAAGCGCTCGGACCAGGACGGAATGGATCTGTGGATAACAATCGGTCACCTCTCGGCCCGTCGGTTCTTCGGTTGCGCGAGGCGGAGCCCGCCGATCTCGCTGCCGTCGTCGATCTCGATCGGCGGCTGACCGGAACGGTGAAAACCGCCTACTGGCAAACGACGCTGGAGCGCCATGCCGGTGGTCCTCCGGAGCACTGCTTCCTCGTCGCCGGGGACGCCGATGCCAGCTTCGTCGGCTTCGCCATCGGCGAGGTTCGCGCGTGGGAGTTTGGCTCGCCGCCGGTGGGTTGGGTGTTCGCCATCCAGGTCGATCCCGACCGTCGCCTGGTCGGGGCCGGAACCGCGTTGTTCGAGGGGCTCTGCGCGCGATTCCGTGCCGCCGGCGTCGACCGCGTGCGAACCATGGTCGACCGCAAGGACCACCTGATCCTGTCGTTTTTCCGCAGCCAGGGCATGATGGCGGGTCCCTCGATCGAACTCGAAATGACGCTGGATGCCGCCATCGACGGTGGCGCGCGATGAAACTGCAGATGGCTTCGCGGCTGGGTCTCTACGCCGTGCTCGAACTGGCGCGCGATCCGGCCCGGCGTCTGTCGGCCGCCGATCTCGCGTCCCGGTTCGGCGTCTCGACCAACCACCTTGCCAAGGTGTTGCGCGAACTTGGACGGGCTGGCCTCGTGACGGCCGAGCGCGGGGCTACCGGTGGTTACCGCTTCGTCGGCAACGCCCGCCGCACCACCCTGATGGACGTGCTGTCGCTGTTCGAGGAGGAGCCTGGAGCCCGCGCGGCCGACCCCGGCGATGCCACCGACATCGGTCTGGCGCTGGGCCGCGTGCTGACCGAGATCGACGAGATCGCCGAAGCGACGTTGCGGTCGATCACGCTGGAGACCTTGTTGCGGCTGGTGCCGAAGCGGCCGGCCGGCGCGCGCTGATCCTGCGAACCGTCTACGCCGGTCGTTGTCCGGTCGCAATAATGAGTGCGCGCTTGATTTTCGTCGCCGCAGGCGTAGGATTGCCCCTGCGATACCGATCCAGCGACGGAGGCCAAACCGATGCTCTCGTTTTCATGTGTTCTGGTGATGGTCGGTCAGGAGCCAACCACCTGGTACAACACCGAACTCCGCTACGACAACGGCACATGGATGTCCAAGCCGGCGACCACGCACAAGGCGACGGCCGACACGACGTTCATCGACGCGCTCTCGCAGAGCCTGTTTCATCTGTTCAACGCGGCCCGCGAAGCGGCCACGCCGAAAGCCGCGGACGTGCTCGTCTGCTCCCGCCTGATCGACAAGTCGCTGGTGAAAACGACCGACGTCGTCGGCTACGTGATCGCCAAGGGCGCGCAGTCGATCATTCAGCGGGTCGAGGCAGCGGCATGGGACGCGGCGGTGGGGAGGGCCAAGGCCGCCCACGGCAACACCGCCGTCGCCGGCATGTGCATCCCGGCCAAGGACGGCGTGATCTCGGAAGTATATCTTCCGAACGGAGAGCCCAACGTCGCCGACACGGCGTTCACGTTGTTCCACGAGTTCATGCACAACAAGACCCGCTTCGCCGCCGGCGAGGACATCAACTGGGTTCACACGCGCGGTGGCGGCGGGCTGGCGACGCCCGGCACCGGCCTGCGCGGCATGACGCCGGAGACGGCCAAGATCATGCACGGCCGTCTGTCGACGGTTTCGAACAAGCAATATCTGGCCACCGGCATCGGCCTGAAAGGGCTTTGACGGAGAGGCCGTGCGTCTGCGAGCATCCGGGCGTGGTGCCGATACGCGGCGCGACACGCTCGGGGAACGCCACCGATGGCCGACACGATTTCGTTCGAACGCAGCCACGACATCGTGATCGACGCACCGCCGCGCGCGGTGCTCGACTACGTGTCCAATCCAAACTCCTGGCCCGAGTGGCTGGCGGCGTCGCACCACATGGACGCGCCGGACCGGCCGCTGCTGACGGGCGACACGTTCCGCGAGCAGTGGCGGACCCGCAAGGCGCCAGTGACGCTCGACTGGGTGGTGACCGCGAGCGAGCCGGGCAAGCTCTGGGTGGCGGAGACCAACACCGATTTCATCGGTCGTATCGTGGCGCGCTACACCTGCGAGCCGGTCGCCGGCGGCACCCGGTACACGCGCACCATCCGCAATCCGGCGCGGCCCTCGATGCCGACGCCGGACATGCTCGCGCGCATGGACGAGGAAGCCGCCATCGGCCTCGCCAACATCAAGGCCAACGTGGAGAAACGGACGCGGCGCTGATTGGCGCGGTCGGCTAGTCTCCCGACCGTGGCGGCGACGGCATCATCGCCGGCGCGCACTGCATCATGCCGGCCATCACGCCTTCGATTGCCCTCGAAAGATCGGCCGACAGTTTGGCCGGGTCGAGCGGGGCGCCGCGGGTCTGGGCATCCCGCATCGCCCGCATGGCGCCGATGGCGGCGGAGCGCTCCGGGCCCGCTAGCCTGCCCGACATGCAGACGCAAAGCTTGTCGGCGCCGGGCATTGGCGGGACGGCGCCATTGCAGAGGCTGACGAAGTCGTCGGCGGAGGCCGCGGTCGACACAGCGGCCGACAAGGCTGCGGCGACCAGTACCGCCGACCATCGCTTCGTTCCAGCCATCGAAGCCTCCATGGCCGCCGCCTGGCGGCCAATGAGTGGCGATCCACCGATGTCGAGCGTGGCATCGTTGGCGGGCGTCGGCAAGAACGGGCGCTTGGCGGATGCCCGCGAAAAAGGGCGGATATTGCCGATCCGCCCTTCGCTTGTCGTGGCCGAACGCCGCTCAGAGGTTCTTCGGATTGCCCTTCAGCAGCTTCATCCGCATGCCGCTGCCGGACTTGTCGGTGAACGAGACGTCGTCGCCCGACACCTCGACCGCGTAGCATTCCTTGCCTTCCTTGGGGTAGACGAAGCAGACCTTGCCGCCCTCGAGCGACCACTTGCCGGTCGAGAGGTCGCTTTCGAGCAGCGTCTTGACGGTGCCGTTCTCCATGTAGAAATCGACATACTCCTTGCCGTCGACCTTGCCGGTCACGGTATTGCCGACCAGCAGCGCCCAGGCGGCCATGCCGGAGACCTTGGTCGGCGTCGCGGCCGGTGCGCCCGGCGCCATCGCGGTCAGACAGCCTATCACGGCGACGCCGAGCCCTTCGTACGCCTTCAGCTCGGCAGCGGTCAGCTTGGTCGCGTCGAGACTACCACCCCTGGTCTTGGCTTCGTCCGAGGCCTTCATCACCGCGACCGCGGCCGGCCGGTCCGCGGCGGGGACTTTTTCCGCGACGCAGCCGCAGAACCTGGCCGGATCGGGCGGCTGCGGGGACGATTTGTCGTTCTTGATGCTGGTGAGACAGTAGTCCGTCACCTCGTTGGCGAGCGCGGCGGTCGGCAAGGCGAACAGCAGGACTCCAGCCGCCGCGGCGGCCGTGGCCCATCGATTGAGTGCAACCATTGTAGCCTCCCTGGTCGCCGTGGTTTCGGGGAAAAGTCGGCGATCCGATGCCGGCGATGGTGCCACGCTGGCCGCCGCCCAACAACGGGAAGGTGGACGTTGTCTCTGAATTTAATCTGACAGACGCATGACGACGGCGGCTTCGCTGGCCGGTCCGCGCGAGCTTCTTCGGCGATCGGGTCCGGACGCTTTCCCCGCTGGACGGCGAGGGGGGAAAGCCGTGGTCGGGGCCTGTCGCCCCGGCAGGCAGCGCGGCGAACTACACCTTCTCGAGAATATGAATCGCACACGCGGTACCCATGCCCGGCCCGCCGCCGACAACGTGCGTCATGCCCAGACGCGCGCCCTCGACCTGGCGTTCGCCGGCGGCGCCGCGCAGGTGCGTCGCCACCTCGTAGATGTTGGCGATGCCGGTGGCGCCCAGCGGATGACCTTTCGAGAGCAAGCCGCCCGAGACGTTGACGGGGACGCGGCCGCCGAGCTGGGTTTCGCCGGTGTCGATCATGCGGCCGGCGTCGCCGTCGGCGCACAGGCCAAGATTTTCGTAGTGCACGATCTCGGCGGTCGCGAAGCAATCGTGCAGTTCGACAAGGTTGATGTCGTCCGGTCCAACACCGGCGGCCTCGTAGGCGCTCTTCGCCGCCAGCCGCGTCGCGGCGCTGAAGTCGGGCATCGCGAGCTGGCGCTCGGCGAACGGGTTGCTGCTCATCGCCGAGGCGCGCACCCGCACGGCGCGATCCATCAGTCCCAGCCGCTTGACCGCGGCTTCCGAGGCCAGCACCGCGGCGGCCGAGCCATCGACGTTGACCGAGCACATCAGCTTGGTGTTGGGATAGGCGATCATCTCGGCCGCCATCACCTGCTCCAGCGGCGTCTCGACCCGGTACATCGACTTCGGATTGAGCGTGGAGTGGAAGTGGTTCTTCACCGACACCCTGGCGAATTGCTCGAACGTGGTGCCGTGCTTGCGGGTGTGCTCCATGCCGATCTGGGCGAACATCGCGGGCATGGTGCCCGATCCGATCAACCCCTCGGTCGAGACGCCGGCACCACCGCCCAGCAGGCCCTTGCCCATCTGCTCGACGCCGACCGCCAGCACCACGTCGTAGACGCCGGCCTTGATCGACATCCAGGCATCGCGGAAGGCCGTCGCACCCGTCGCGCAAGCATTGGCGACGTTGGTGACGGGAATGCCGGTCTGGCCGATCTCCGCCAGAAGGCGCTGGCCGACCATGCCGCCGGCCTGGCCGAGATTGCCGCAATAGAGCGCCTGCATCTGGCCGATGCCGAGTCCTGCGTCGTCGAGCGCCATCAGCGCCGCTTCGGCGGCGAGACTCGGCACGGTCCGCTCCGGGTAGCGGCCGAATTTGATCATGTCGACACCGACGATGTAGACGTCGCTCATGGCGTTGCTCCTGCGCGGACGGAAATCAGGCGGGGACGAAGAAGTAGGTCAGATAGGGCTTGCCGCCGGTGTTCACCGGCGCGGCTTCGCGATAGACGATCCGCACCGGCAGATCGAAGGCGATGGTCTTCGGATCGGGATCGACGTCGAGCAGGGTGCCCTTGATGTGGGAGCCGTCGTCGAGATCGACGATGGCGTCGACGAAGGGAGTCTTCACGCCGGGGAAGCTGCGGTGGACGACGGTGAAGTCGTACAGCTTGCCGGTCTCGGCCAACCGCACCGCGACCATGCGGTCGCGCGCCGCGCACTTCGCGCACACCGTCCGCTCGCCGACGAACACGTGCCCGCAAGCCTCGCAGCGCGAGCCCGCCAGATAGGGCAGACCGTTCGCCGCCCGCTTCAGGAACGGCACGATGGGTGGCGCGTCGCCGGTGGTGTCGATGGTCATGCGGACTCCCTGACCGGCGCGTGATGCATCGCGCCGAGGTCGATGTGACGGGTTCCGCCGAGCATATCACCTCGGGCGGGGCCGGAGTCGAGCGCGGCGGCAACCGTCTCGACCCGGGGCCGCGGTTGTGGCGACGCTGCGGAAGGCGCGTCGCGCGGTCGTTTGGACATCGCGCCCGGCGCGTCGCGCGACCGCGTCGACATCGCTGTCGGGATCGGATGGCGTACGGGTTCCGCGGCCCACCCCCATCCGTCCTTCGGGTACCCCCGCCCGTTGGCGAGGGAAGGTATGAGGTTGGGTTGGTCGCCGACGATGACGGGCCGCCAAGGTTGCATATAATTTTATACATTCCCTCGCTTTAGCGGGGGAAGGTGCCCGAAGGGCGGATGGGGGTGTGTTGGTGCGGGACGCGTCGTCTCGGGAAAGAGGGTTGCGACGTCGCGTGGTCGTCCTGGCGTCGCGGTCGAGGCACGATGGCGTTCCGCGCACGGTGTCCCCCCGAGCTTGCCGAGGGGCCTCTCGGCGTTCGTGCCTTGTCGCGTGATGGAGTTCGCGCACAGACCCCTCGGCAAGGCCGGGATGACATGGGTGCCGTATCGCCGCCGTGCGTCGGGACCGGTGTCCAGGTCAACCGAATCAGGCGGGGGTGATGTTCCGGACGATCACCCCGCGCGTGGGGTGAAACTCCAGTAAAACCGGGCACCCGGCGCGATGCCGCCGTCCAATGGTCGGATGCACGGCGCCGCCGCGACTCAGCCGGCCGCCGCCGTAGGCTCGCCCAGCGACAGCATCAGCCGGTTGGCCCAGTTGAAGAACGACGCGGCCTGGATTACGTCGGCGATGGCGAGATCGTCGAGGCCGGCGCCACGCAGACGCTCGACATGCGCGGCGCCGAAAGCGATCGGCGTCGCGGTGAGCGCCACCGAGGCCGCGACGACGGCGTTCCAGCGTTCGCCGAGATCGGCGCCGACGCCGACATCGAGCAGGCGCTGCACGTCGTCCACGCGCTTCGAATAGGTCCCGGCGAAGCGGGCGTGGACCGACGCGCAGTAGATGCAGCCGTTGAAGCGCGAAACCGCGGCGGCGGCGAGTTCGCGCTCGGCCCGGGGCGCGCCGGCGTCGGGATTGTAGAAGATGTCCTTGTCGGTCAGCGTGCGCGCCTCCAGCGCGTCGGGATCGCGCGCCAGCAGCCGGAAATAGGCCGATTTGGCGCGCGCGGCGTCGACCAGTGCCTTCATGTGGCGCGGCGTCAGATCCTCGACCGCCATGGGTTCGAGCCATGGCAGCCAGTCGAGCATGTCGCGGGTGAAAACGACCGGTTCGGCGGGATTGACCGGGGTCAGGATGGTGTCGGGCATGATGCTGTCTCCCGCCTCAGAGCGTGGTCGCGAGGGTGCGCAGGCCGGCAACCACCCTGATCTGGAACGACAGGAACGCCACCAGTTGCGACAACGTCACGACATCGGTGGTCGTCCAGCCCGCCGCCAGCATCGCGGCGAGCGAGGGTGGTGCGGCGTCGCGCGGATGGAACACCAGCATGTGGGTGTGCTCGAAGGCGCTCGCGAGGCGGGCACCGAGCGCGGCCCGGTTGGCATCGGCGACGCGATGAATGACGCCGCCGGTGTTCTCGACGCTTAATGGTCCCCTCGGGTAGCTGCCCCATGGGCCTTGCGTTCTGGCCGCGGCGATCTCGGCATCGATGGCCGACCGCAGCGTCGGGGAGGCACCGGCGCCGTCGAGCCGCGCGGCATAGAACGCCGAGGTCGGCGACTCGCCGTGCAGGCCGGTCACGAAGCGCGCCATCGCGAAGCGCTCCAGCGTGGTGACGCCACCGGGATCGGCCGGCGCGAACAGGGCGCGGTAGCTGGCCTCGGCATGCGTGCGGGCTTGCGGGCGGCGGGCGCGGATGGCGTCGAGCGGCGATCCCGGCGCTATGCCGACCAGCGTGTCGATCGTGTCGGCGTCCGTTGCGGTCATCGGTTCGTTTCCCCGTTCATGGTCGTCGTCTCACGCCACGCGCCGCGTCGCGGTCGTGTCGCCGCGGACCCAGCCCAACGCCGGCGCGACCTTGCTCGCCACCAGTTCGATTGAGCGCAGGACGTGCGGATGCGGCGGGTCGATGGAATGAACCTGCACCGTCAGGTCGGTCGAGCGCCGCAGCGTGTCGTCGGCGGCCAGCGACTCGATCACCGCGTCGGGCGTGCCGACATGGGAGTCCATCGCCTTGATCAGGTCCTCGACCGAACCGCGGGCGCCCGGACTGCCGGTCGAGACCAGCCGGGGGCGCATCTTCTCCAGTCCGATCGCGGCGAGCCGCAGGGCGTCGGCGCGGTCGTCGGCCACGAACACGCTGCGCGAGGCGAGAATGCGTGGCTCGCGGCCGGCCGGCAGGGCATCGAGATAGGCATCGAGTATCGGGTTCTGGATGTCGGCCAGCGACGCGTCGGGTCTGTCTGCCGGTCGCGGTTGGGTACGCGACAACATGAGGCCGTCGCCGGCAGCACCGGCGCGCCGGGCGCCCTCGACGGTGAAGGTCGCCTGCCAGACGCGGTCGACCAGACCCGGCGCCGGCGGATACAGCCGGTCGCCGCTGGGCAACGGTTCGCCGCGCCACGCGGTGCGCATCAGATCGAGATGGCCGACCAGAAGCTTCGTGCGGTCCTCGCTGTCGAGACCGAAGGCGGTGAAGGCCGACAGATTGCCGCCGGGACCAACGCCGACTTCGAGCCGGCCTTCCGACATCAGGTCGAGCACGGCGGCGTCCTCGGCCACCCGGATCGGCAGTTCCAGCGGCAAGGTCACGATGCCGGTGCCGAGGCGGATGCGGGTGGTGCGGGCGGCGACCTGGGCGAGGAATACAAACGGCGCGGGGAGGCCGCCTTCGGCTTCGTGGAAATGATGCTGCGCGATCCACGCCGAATCGAAGCCGACCCGCTCGGCGTGAACGATCTGTTCGGTGGCCATCCGGTAGCGCCCGGCGGCATCGGCCCGGTCGAGCAATCGGGTGAAGAAGCCCAGCCGCCTGATCGACGTCGCGGTCATCGAAACAATCTCGCGCCACTATCGGGGATCATGCGGGCGAGGATCATGCGGGGACCGGTGCGTTCCTGGCGGGTTGGGTATCGTCGATCCCCCGACTATAGCCGCTCCCCGGCGGCGCGAACACCGTCTCCGGCCGTCGCGGCAGCGCAATCGGGTGAACGCCGTTTCGGCTCTGGAGCAGTCGTCGCGTCGAGGGCAACCTTGCCGATGTCGCACTTTCCGGGAGCGCGCCACTCCAGTGGCGGTCATGGCGAACGTCCGGGACGGCCCCACCGACGCGAAGATACGCCACTGGA
>CAMDVZ010000008.1 GCA_945878895.1 Caenispirillum bisanense
TCCGCGCTCGTGTAGTCGTCTCGCGCGATCGGAAGTCCCGCGCCCATCGATGCCTCCACCATGTGATTCGTCGCACCGCGGCATTGATTCGGAATTTGGCCGCGCTGGGAATCCCTAAATGGAGTCAGCCGCTACGTAGGCTGGTATGATACCAGGTAGCGGAATCTCTGACTCTCGGGCCGTTCTCGAATCGGGTGAACGCTGATGCCACGCGAGACTGGCCGTGTGTCAATCTTTAGGCGACCTAGTATGACTACCCGGCCGGCGTCGGCTTCCACACGCGGGCGAGGCGCCGCGCTTCGACGATTTGGGCGAGGGTCATCCTGGCGGCGACCTTGTCGCGGCTCTCGACGACGGCCCGACCAGCACGCGATCTCAGAGCGTCAGCCGCTTGTCCATGAGGATTGGTCCGCCATGTTCTGCGATCGACGCAAAGACCGCCTGACCGTCAAACCGGTGATCTCCATAGGATCGGCGCACCCGTTCGACGAATCCTCGCTTCCGGAAGATGTGTTGCGATGTCCTGTTGGTCGCTTCGGTGACCGCGAG
Source organism: Caenispirillum bisanense (assembly GCA_945878895.1). Lineage (GTDB taxonomy): Bacteria > Pseudomonadota > Alphaproteobacteria > Reyranellales > Reyranellaceae > CAMDVZ01. Next base: position 550 of record CAMDVZ010000008.1, read on the forward strand.
TCGATAGCCTTTGCGCGCCCCGTGCTCGAGGCACCTGGAAACAAGATGCTGCGCCACGCCTTGGCCCGCGACCGATTCCGCCACCCCGAGAAGGAACAAATGGAGCGACTCGCCAGTGCGCAAGGTCCGGCCGGCGCGATACTCCACGTCGAGCTGACCCAGGATGTCGAAGATCGGCTCGAACTTCGGACTGAGTCGATCCATCCCGTCGGGGAGCGCCGACGCGCTGTCCTCCGTTAGCAGCGCACCGACCAGTTCCCGGGTACCGGGACGTCGCGCCACGATCGTCAAGCCCTCCTCGGCTGCCTTGGGACAGAACAGTCCGACGAACGCCTCGAACTCCGGAGGGGTCACGCCAACCGCCACGGCCGGAGGATCCCGCCGGCTGAAAACCTCGCCCAGCAACCGGGTCATCTCGACCGCGTCCCCGGCCGCGTAGACGTCATAGTCGAATAGCTGGTGTTCGTCCGCAGGCGTCATCGATCCATCCTTCCCGAACTGGGGGCGCCTCCGCATCGCGGATAAACCCTCGTGCCGGCGCCGCCGGTCGAGCCGGTTCGCGAACCGACTCGCCCGGGTCGGCCTCGTCTCAGTTGACGATCGCCGACTGCACCATGGTGCGGAACTGGTTGCGCAGCATGTCGCGCACCGGCTCGTCGACCTGGACCATGTAGAGCGCGATCAGCTGTTCCTTGGGGTCGATCCAGAACAGGGTGCCCGCGTTGCCGGCCCAGCCATATTCGCCCGCCGAGCCCGGCAGCGCTGCGTGGCCCGTGGCGGTGCGGACCTCGAAGCCGAGACCGAAGCCCATGCCGGGCGCGCGGCCAGCCAGCCGGCCGGTATGGTCGGCGGTCATGAAGGCGACGGTCTGCTTGCCGAGGATCCGCTTGCCGCCGAAGCTGCCGTTGTTGGCCAGCATCGAGGCGAAGCGCAGATAGTCGGCGGTCGAGCCGACCAGGCCGCCGCCGCCGGATTCGTAGGCCGCCTTGACGCCGACGTCGAAGCGCGCCGTCATCGGCGGGAAGCCCGGCTTCTGCCACGGCTGGGCGGCGCGCGGCACCTTGCCGGCCGGCAGCACGAAGGCGGTGTCGACCATGCCGAGCGGCTTGTGGATGCGTTCGTCGAGCGCCTCGCCCAGCGACTTGCCGGTGACGACCTCGACGACGCGCCCCAGCACATCGGTCGACACGCCGTATTCCCAGCGCTGGCCGGGCGAGAAGCGCAGCGCGAGGCCCGACAGCTTGGTCACCAGCTGGGCGTTGGTCTCGGCCTGCAGGCCGACCTTGGCGTCGCGCCAGGCGGTGTTGAGCGCGCCATCGCCGCGGCCGGCATAGATCAGGCCCGAGGTGTGACGCAGCAGATCCTGGATCGTCATCGGCCGGGCCGGATCGACGAACTCCATGACAGGCTTGCCGTCGGCGCCGGGCTTCTCCACCGCCACCCGCATCTTGCCCATCTCCGGCAGGTACATCGACACCGGGTCGGTGATCTGCATGCGGCCTTCCTCGACCAGCTGCATGATGGCGACGCTGACGATCGGCTTGGTCATCGAATAGAGCCGGAAGATCGAGTCCGGCTTCATCGGGTCTTTCGCCGTCCGGTCGCGGTCGGCCATCGTGACCTACCAGGCGATCTTGCCGCGGCGGGCCACCAGCATGACGGCACCGGGCACGATGCCGCTTTCGATATGCGCTTTGGTGGCGTCCTCCAGCCGCTTGAGCTGGAACGCCGACAGGCCCACCTCCTCGGGCGCGCGCGCCACCGGCAGCACGGCCCTGGGCAGCATGGCCGCGGGCGTCTGGGCGGGCGTCTGGGCGGCGGCTGTGGTGGCGACGCCGGCGACCAGCGCGACGATGGCGATATGCTTCACAATGTTCATGGTTTCCTCCCCAACGGGCGCCCGAACGATGATCCGGTTCCGGAGCGACCGCAAGGCGAGGACGGCCCACGACGGCGAAGGTCGGGCATGCGATGCTTCGCGGCAACCGCGGCGTGACAACCGCCGGCCCGAAGCCACTTCCGAAGCAAGGGCGCCGGGACGACCGTGTCGCGCGCCGGATCGCTGCACGGCCGTGCCGGCACCCGCGCGCTTGTCCGCTCCCGTCGGGCCGGGCATCGTGCGTGTCTCCGCCGGGGGGCGCGATCCACGCGACGCGATCGGCCCGGCAACCACGAACCGAACAACGGGAGATCCACCATGGCCGACGGCAACGCGACTTCGGGACTGCAACTGCGCTCCCTGATCCGCAAAAGCGGCGAACTCGACTTGTCGCTGGCGCGGGTGGAGATTCCCGAACCGGGGCCCGACCATGTCGTGGTCCGGGTCGAGGCGAGCCCGATCAATCCGTCCGATCTCGGCCTGCTGCTGGGGCCGGCCGACATGACGACGGCGAAGTCCACCGGCAGCGGCGCCGACGTCAGGGTGACGGCGATGGTGCCGGCGGCGTCCCTGCCCTTCCTCGCGACGCGCCTCGACGAGTCGATGCCAGTCGGCAACGAGGCCGCCGGCACCGTGGTCGCGACCGGCTCCTCGGACGCGGCCCGGGCGCTGAAGGGCAAGCTGGTGTCGATGGTCGGCGGCGCGATGTACGCGCAGTACCGCGTGCTGAAGGCCAGCGACTGCCAACCGCTGCCGGCCGGCACGACGGCAGCCGAGGGCGCCTCGTGGTTCGTCAACCCGCTGACGGCGCTGGGCATGACCGAAACGATGAAGCGCGAGGGCCACAAGGCCCTGGTGCACACCGCGGCCGCCTCCAATCTCGGCCAGATGCTGAACAAGATCTGCAACGAGGACGGCATCGGGCTGGTGAACATCGTGCGCAGCGCCGAGCAGGCCAAGCTGCTGCGCGGCATCGGCGCGAAGCATGTCGTCGATTCCTCGGCGCCGGCCTTCATGGACGATCTGACGCAAGCGCTGGTCGAGGTCGGCGCCACCATTGCGTTCGACGCCATCGGCGGCGGCAAGCTCGCCAGCCAGATTCTCACCTGCATGGAAATCGCCATCAACAAGACCGCGACGACCTACAACCGCTACGGATCGAGCGTGCACAAGCAGGTCTATGTCTACGGCAGCCTGAATACCGGCGCCGTCGAGCTGACGCGCAACTACGGCATGGCATGGGGCGTGAGCGGCTGGCTGCTGACGCCGTTCCTGCAGAAGATCGGCCGCGCCGACCAGGCTCGCCTGCGCGAGCGCGTCGTGTCGAACCTGAAGACGACCTTCGCCAGCCACTACACGCGCGTGGTGTCGCTGCCGGAAGTGCTCGACCTCGCCAACATCGCCGCCTACGCCAAACGCGCCACTGGCGAGAAGTTCCTGATCGACCCGCACAAGGCGGGCTGAGGCGGGGCGCGACGGAGCGCGGAACCTTCATGCCTTCCCTCGCTTCAGCGCTACGGGATCTACGCATCTCGATAGCCAAGCGCGCGAAGGAGCGTCGTTGTGCCGCAATAACCTCTTCCCTTCCCCCGCTGGCGGGGGAAGGTGCCCGAAGGGTGGATGGGGGTGGGTCGCGGAGCGATCACCACGCCATGTTTTTCGCGCGTCGTCGATGCGACGGCGCAAATCGCGATCCCTTTTCGTTGCACGCCCCACGACTGCGGCGAACACACCCCCATCCGCCCTTCGGGCACCTTCCCCCGCCGTTGGCGAGGGAAGGTATGAGTATTGCGCGATCCCGATCTCGGGTGGCGAAAGGACGTTCGCTCAGGCCGGCGTCAGTGCCGCCCCGCCGCACACGGAGATGCACTGGCCGGTGACGTAGCGCGACAGGTCGGACACGAGAAACTCGACGACGCGGGCGCAATCCCCGGGTTCGCCGAGACGGCGCAGCGGGATGCGGGCGGCTTCCGCGCCGGTGCCGATGCCGCGCTGGCCCGCCCACGCCTTGATGCGTTCGGTCAGCATGATGCCGGGCGCGATGGCGTTGACGCGGATGCCGAAGGGGCCGAGTTCGGAGGCGAGGTTGCGCGTGTAGTGCGCCACGGCGGCTTTCGAGACGCCGTAGTGCGACAGCGAGCCGCCCGGCGACACCATGCGGGCGGCCGTGGAGGCGGTGTTGACGATGGCGCCCGAGCCCTGGCGCTTCATCGCCGGCACGGCGGCCTGGCAGCAATAGATGGCGCTCATCAGGTTGACGTCGAAGGTGATGCGGATGTCCTCCTCCGACACCACGGACGGTGCGCTGTCGGCCGCCGGCGTGATGGCGCCGCCGGCGTTGTTGACGAGAATGTCGAGCCGCCCGAATTCGGCCACGACGCGCTCGATCGCCTCGAACGCCGTCTTGCGTTTCGTCAGGTCGGCCTCGATGCCGATGCTCCGGCGGCCCAGCGCCTCGATCTCGGCGCTGACCGAGGGCGCGGTCAGCTTTTCGCCGAACTCCGCCGCGCCGGCCAGATTCACGTCGATCACCGCGACGTCGGCGCCGAGGCCGGCGAGACGCAACGCGTAGGCGCGACCCAAGCCGCGCGCGCCGCCGGTCACGACGGCCACTTGTCCTTGCAGGCTCACGATGTCCTCCGGTTCTCGCGGGTGCGCGACGGGCGGTTCACGCCGCGGCGACCTTGCGCTTGATGTACGCACCCATCTTGTCGACCGCCTGCCGAGCTTCGGGCAGGTTCGCGAAGTACGGCCAGATGTGGATCATCTCGTCCCAGATCTCGAATTCGACGTCGACGCTGGCGGCCTTCGCCTTCTCGGCGAAGCGGGTGGAATCGTCCATCAGCACTTCGGAGGTACCGACGAGAATGTACATCGGCGGCAGGCCACGCAGATCGCCGTACAGCGGCGAGACCAGCGGCGCCTTGTAGTCGCCCGACCCGATGTAGCGGCGGGCGTTGGCGGCGCTGCTCTCGGCCTGCACCATCGGGTCGAGTGCTGCCTTGGTGCGCATCGACGCGCCTTCCTTGGCCTGGTCGGTCACCGGCGACATGACGACGGCGGCGGCCGGCAAGGCATCGCCGGCGTCGCGCAGCGCCAGCAACAGGCCGAGCGACAAACCGCCGCCCGCCGAATCGCCGGCGACGACGATGGATTGGCTCGCGACGCCCTGCCCGCGCAGCCAGCGATAGCTTGCAACGGCATCGTCGAGAGCGGCCGGAAACGGATGCTCGGGCGCCAGACGATAGTCGACCGACAACGCCCGCGCGCCCGAGACGCGACACAACCGCGCCACCAGATCGCGATGGGTTTCCGCCGTGCCGAGGCAGTAACCGCCGCCGTGGAAATAGAGGACGACGCGCTTGTCCTCGCCGCCCTCGATACGGACCCATTCCGCCGGTACGCCGCCGGCGTCGACGGGTTCGAACCGCGCGTCGGGCGGCGGCGGATACAGTTTGCTCAGCGCCACGAAGCCGGCCCTGATCTGCTCGATGGTCGGATTGTCGGGCCGTGGACGCGCCCGCATGCCGGCCACGAGCGCGTGAAGTTCGGGACTTGCCATGGTCGTTCTCCCTCGTTCGCGGGCCATGCCGCCCTGTCGCCGCCGAACGCATCGTGGGTCGCCATTCCGGCCGGCGCAACGGAATCCGACGCGGTGAGATGCTCCGCGAGCACATATCGCGGACCTGACATGTCGCGCCCCACCGTTGCACGGCCTCGTCGCCGCACGCAGCATTACCGGCGCGGCGGCGAGACAACGAAACGGCGAGGGAGGACACAATGCGTCTATCGAGAAGATCGCTGACGACCGGCGCCTTGGGCCTGGCGGCGCTGGGCACCCCGGCGCTTGCGCAGAAGGCCTACGGGCCGGGCGTCACCGATACCGAGGTCAAGCTCGGCCAGACCATGCCCTACAGCGGCCCGGTCTCGGCCTTCAGCATCGTGGGCCGCACCCAGTCGGCCTATTTCAACATGCTCAACGAGCAGGGTGGCATCAATGGCCGCAAGATCAGGCTGATCTCGCTCGACGACGGCTTCAGCCCGCCCAAGACGGTCGACCGCGTCCGCCAGCTGGTGGAAGGCGACAACGTGCTGGCGCTGTTCTCGCTGCTGGGCACGCCGACCAACCTCGCGGTCGCCAAATATCTCAACGGCAAGAAGGTGCCGCAGCTGTTGTCGGCGGCCGCGACGCCACTGCTGGACGATCCCGTGGCGCTGCCATGGACGACCTTGCTGGCGATGCCGCAGCGGGTCGAGGCGCGCATCATGATCGAGTACATCCTCAAGACGAAGCCCGACGCGAAGATCGGTATTTTCCATCAGAACGACGAGTACGGAAAAGGCTATCTCCGCTATTTCCGCGAGGCGCTGGGCGACAAGGCGGCGACCATGATCGTCAAGGAAACCAGCTACGAGACAACCGACCCGACGGTCGACTCCCAGATCCTGATCCTCAAGGATTCCGGCGCCGACACGATCCTCAACGCCAGCACGCCGAAGTTCGCCGGCCAGTCGATCCGCAAGATGGCCGACATCGGCTGGAAGCCGACGCACGTCCTGATCTACGCAGCGTCCTCGATCGAAAGCGCGCTGAAACCCGCCGGCCTCGACCGCTCGGTCGGCACCCTCACGACGCAGTTTTTCAAGATGCCCGACGATCCGGGCTGGGCCGACGACGAGGCGATGCGCGGATACTTCGCGTTCATGAAGAAGTGGCAACCAAACGAGACCGCGCTCGATCCGATCGCGCTGGTCGGCTACATCGCGGCCGAGGTCATGCGCGAAATCCTGGCGAAGTGCGGCGACGACCTCACGCGCGAAAACCTGCTCAAGCAAGCCACCAGCTTCCGGAACGTCGCCTTGCCGCTGCTCATTCCCGGCGTGACGTTCTCGACGACGCCCGAGGATCACACGCCGTTTCGCCAGGCCCGGATGTACCGGTTCGACGGCACCCGCTGGGTCGGCTTCGGCGATATCGTCACGGCGAAGACGGACAAGTAGGACCCGGCATCGGCGCGGTATCGGACGATACCGCGCCGGTCGTTTTCTAGCCGCCCAACGTGGCGGGTGCTGGCTTCAGCGCGCCGCGCTCGACCTGCTTCACGATCGCCGTCAGCTTGTGGTGCGCGGGCGCCTTGACGCCGATGTAGTCGCCCCGATCGGCGATGTAGCCGTTCATGAACTCGATCTCGGTGCGGCGGCCCTTGATGATGTCCTGCGCCATCGACGGGCGCTGGATGTCGGCGCGCGGGTTCGGGTTGGTGTTCGAGCCCGGCCGCAGGATGGTCTCGATCTCGTCGAGCGCCTTGGGGTCGTTCTCCGAAGCGCGCGCCAGCGTCTCGGGGTCGAGCTTGCCCATCTTCTCGATGTGGTAGCCCAGCGCCTGGCCGACCCGCACCGCCTCGCCGCCGAGCTGGATCGAGAAGCGGCGGATGACATCGCTGCGGTCGCAGTCGGTGCCGGTCAGGCCGGTGGCGGCCGAAACGCCGTTCTTCATGCCGTTCTGGCACAGCTTCGACCAGCGCTCGCCCCACAGGTTCGTGGTCGTCTTGGCGCTGTCGATCATCGACACCATCTCGTGCAGTTCCTCGACCCGCTTGGTGATGCGGCCATGCACCTCGCCGACCCGGAAGACGGTATGCTTGTCGCCGCCCTTGGCGACGGTGCGGCGGATGTGGGCCGCCTCGAACATGTCGACGGAGATCAGCGAGGCGACCATGCCGACGGTCTTGCCCCAGCCGACGATGCCCGCGATCCGCTCCTCGTTGAGGCAATTCTGCAGCGACACGACATAGCCGTCGGGCGCCAGGTACTGCTTGATCATCGCCGTCGCCCACTCGGTGTCGTAGGACTTCACGGCAACGAACGCGATGTCGATCGGCTTCTGCTTCACCAGATCCTGCAGCTCCGTGAGGTGCATGGTCTTGGCCTTGGTGACCGTGAACTTCTCCTCCGGCGTCACCCCGTCGAGCAGGAGGCCGCGCTTGCGGATCAGTTCGATGTTCTCGGGCCACATGTCGATGAAGGTCACGTCGTGCCCGGCGTGCGCCAGATAGCCGCCGACATAGCCGCCGAGCGCGCCCACCCCTACTACCGCGATGCGTTTGCCCATGGTCTCCCCCTTCGCTTTCGCCGTTTCGCCGGGCCGCAGTTTGCCCGATGATGTGGCGTCCACGGAAGCATCCAGATACGCGGAGCGCGCGCATGAGCCACGACAAGATCGAAGTCACCCCGATCGCGGGATCCCTCGGGGCCGAGGTCCGCGGCGTCGATTTGCGGACGATGGACAACCACGCCTGGGCGGCCGTCCACCAAGCGTTTCTCGACCACAAGGTCGTGGCGATCCGCGACCAGGATCTGTCGCCGCAGGACATCATGGATGTCGGTGCCCGCATCGGCGAACCCAACCATTATCCCTTCGTGAAGGGGATGGACGACTTCCCGTTCCTGTTCGACGTCGTGAAGGAGCCGGTCGAGACGCGCAATTTCGGCGGCGGCTGGCACTCCGACACGACCTACATGAAGACGCCGCCGCTCGCGACGCTGCTCTACGCCATCGAGACGCCGCCGCGCGGCGGCGACACGCTCTATTGCGACATGGTCGCGGCCTACGAGGCGCTGTCGCCGCGCATGCAGGAGATGCTGGGCACGCTGAAAGGCATCAACAGCGCCGCGCTGAAGCACACCGGCGGCCGCAAGGCCCATCACGCCGTGATCGGCGGCATGAAGATCCAGGGTACCGAGGAAGCCGAGTCGTACGAGGCCGTGCATCCGATCGTGCGCACGATCGCGGAGACCGGCCAGAAGGCGCTCTATTGCAGCCGCGCCCACACGACCCATTTCGAAGGCATGACCGAGGACGAGAGCCGGCCGCTGATCGAGTGGCTGCAGGCGCACGCCACCCGTCAGGAGTTCACCTGCCGCGTGAACTGGAAGCCCGGCACGATCACGATCTGGGACAACCGGCGCACCATGCACAGCGCCATCAACGACTACCAGGGCATGCGCCGCCACATGCGGCGCCTGACGTCGGGCCCGACGCATCCGGTTTGATCGAAAAGAGCGGCGTCCAGGACGCCGCTCTCCCGCCAACGCCTTACGCAGGTAGGCGCCCGAGGAAGTCCTCGACGGCGCGATTGAAAGCCGCCGGCTGGTGCAGGTTGGCGGCGTGGCCGGCGTCGGGAATCACGACCTTCGAGGCGCCCGGAATCTTGGCCGCCATGTAGTCGGTGGCGGCGAGGAAGCCGGTGTCGTTGGCGCCCACCAGCACCATGGTCGGCACCTTCACGGAGTCCAGCGAGCGGATCACGCGGTCGTTTTCCTGCGCCAGCATGCCGCGCGCGGCGCCGGCAAGGCCTTTTGCGTCGCGGTGCTGGCTCATGCGCACCTCGTCGCTGCCGCCCAACGCCGCCAGGCCGCGCGCGTCGAGATCCTCGCCGCGCTTGCGGGCCGTGGCGTTCCACGCCTCGCGCGCGGCATCGTTCTTGAAGCCCGGTCCGGTGTCGAACAGCATCAGCGCCCGCGCCCGATCGGGATGGGTGGCGTTGAACGCCAGCGTCATGTAGCCGCCCAGCGACAGGCCCGCGATCACCGCCGTCTTCGGGCCGCAGGCGTCGAGCACGGCGGCCATGTCGGCGACGGTGAGCTTCTCGGAATAGAGCGAGGGATCGGCGGGATAGTCCGACTGCCCATGCCCGCGCATGTCCCAGACTATCACGCGGTAGCGATCTTTCAGCGCCGCGATCTGGCCATCCCACATCCGGCAAGTGGCGCTGTAGCCATGGCTGAGCAGAACCGGCGGCCCTTCGCCATGCGACTCGTAGTGGATATTGACGCCGTCGCGGTCGATGTTCGCCATGTCGATCTCTCCCCTGATGCCCGCTTCACGATTGTAGTCGTGGATCGATTCCGGCGCGCGCGACATACGCGGCGGCGTCCTCCGCCAGCATCAGCCGGTCGCGGACCAACGCATCGGCGGCGGCGCGCACCGCGGCGACATAGGCGTCGCGGCCCGGGTACCGCTCCTCGACCGATAGCCGCGCATCGCCAGCCTTCCCCCGCTCGGCGCGCGTGGCGGCGAACGCCAGATAGCTGCCGTCGCGGTCGGCGATCTCGCCGGTCGGATAGGGCGCCCTGTACTCGTTCCAGCCAGTGTGGGTCGCCAGCGGCACGGCGATGTCGGGCAACCGGATGCCGGCGAGTTCGTTGCCGTCGGCGTCGACTTTCGACACCAGCGTGCGGTAGGCGCGGGCCGGCTCGACCGGATCGACCCAGTCGCCGGGCGGGGCAACCCGGTTGGTGCGGCGCACGATTGCGGCGCCGGGTATGGCGGGAAAGCCGGTGGCGTCGGCCTCGACCAGCGTTCCCGCCGCCAGTGTCGGCACGCGGCTCGCCGGCGGCTCCCGGCCCGACACCACCCAGTCGTCGAGCGCCACGAACAGGGCACGGATCGCGGGCATCGGGTTGTGGGGATTGCGCGGATTGCGGTTGGGGCCGGCATCCGTCGTGGCGCCGGCGCGCCCGCCATGCTGGGTGCCCGCGACCATGTAGACGCGCGAGTTGGCGGGAAGGTCGACGTCGCGCGTGCCGAGCGGATCGGTGTGCAGCAGCGACGCGCCCTTCTGCCAGTACTCGGTCGAGGTGTTGGTCTCGATCAGCAGCGGGTCGCAGCCATCGCCCCGGAACAGCGAGCCACGCGCGCCGGTCAGCGGATCCTCCAGCGTCGCGGTCGAGAACGGAAAGGCGTTCTCGGGGAAGGCATGGTCTTCGTGCTGGGTACCGGTGCGGAAGGGCTGCGCGAAGGGCTCGTTGAAGAACACCCGTCCGACGCCGGAAATATGGGCGTGCACGCCGTCGAACACCCGGCGGCCCGCCTCGTCGCGATTGAAGCCCTGGCCGATATGGTCGCGCAGATAGCGGCCGGCCTGGGAAAAGCCGATCGCCAGCGCGTGCGTGACCGGTCGACCGGTCGCGGCGTGGCCCACCGGATCGTGGCGCAGGAAGCTCACGACGTCGCGGGTGGCCGCGAAACCGAGACCCTGCACCTTCGGCGACGTGGCTTCGTAGTGAATCTCGTAGATCGACCCCGCCACCGGCTTCGCGCCATCCGGCAGCAGTTTCACGGTGCGCGCGTCGACGAAGGCCCAGCCCTGGGCCGGTATCGCGACCCGCGCGTCGGCTTCGCGCGCGCGGACCGTCAGGCGCGCCGTCGCCTGGTCGAGACTGGCCGCTGGATAGGAAAGCCGGAAGGACTCGACGGCGCCGCCTGGCCGCGTCCCCGAGCCAAACTCGTCGCGGATGCGCCGCACGATCGGCTGGCCGGCGTCGGTCGCCACCGGCGCGGTCAGGCCGAGGCCGCCATTGGCGCGCGGCGCGTCGGGGTCCCAGCTCGACCAGACCAGCGTGTAGCCGCGCCGCAGCGGAAAGGCGTTGCCGAGCTCCGCCACGGTGTCGGGTTCGTTCACGCCGGCCGGACCGTCGGCGATGTTGCCGAACAGCATGCGGCGGCCACGGTTGTTGACCTCGTAGAGGATGCGACCGTTGCCGCGCGCCGGATCGACCGGACGCAGCACCACGATGTCGGTCGCGTACTCGACGCGGCCGGCGGCGTTGCGCGGCGCCTTGTCGATGTTGGCGATCCCGCGATTGCCGGGATGCGCCGGATCGACCTCGCCGCGCCCCGTCGCGGTCACCCGCTCGTAGGCACCGACAGCGCCGAACAGGGCGCCGCCGGCGAGGGGAACGACGGACTTGATCTCGATCGACGTCAGCATGGCGCGCGCCGGCTCCGTGGTCGGAAAGGCTCGGGACCCGGCGGCGCCGGGCCTGCACTCACCCGGCGTGTTCGCCGGCCGGAAAGTTGAGCTCGACGCCAACGCCGTCGGGGTCGTGCAGGAATATCTGCGCGGCGTTGGTGCGCGGCACGATGTTCTCGCGGAACTTCAGGCCCTTGGCCTTCAGCCGCTCGCTCATCGCCTTGTAGCCGGTGGCCGCGAACGCGATGTGGTCGAGCCGGCCCGTGTTGTCCATCTTCACGCCGGCCGGACGCACGGTCATGCCCTCGCGCGGCTGGCGCGGCCCCAGCAGGTGGACGGTTGCCTCGCCCCCGGAATATAGCCAGTAGCCGGGGAAATTCAGCGGCGGCCGGTCCCCGACCTCGAGTCCCAGCACGTCGCAGTACCAGTTCTTGGTCGTCTCGAGATCGGCGGGCTCGATCGTGAAGTGTTGCAGGACACCCAATCCCATGGTCGTTCTCCCAGACAGAGGTGGTCAGACGAAAGTCATGTCGACGTCGGCCCCCAGCATCCAGGCCCCGACCGTCTCGACATGCGACAGGCGGCCCTGCAATTGCTGGGTCACGGTAGGGATGTCGCGGAAGCGGCGCTCCAGCGGATGGCTGCCGAAGATCGCGGTGGCGCCGGTGGCGTTGTAGGCCATGTCGACGGCATCGCGCGCGGTGTGGATGGCGTGGGTGGAGGCACCTCGGATCATGATCCGGTGCTCGTCGGTCAACTTGCCGCCGGGGGCGCCGACGTCGCGCCAGATGCTGCCCACGACATGCAGCAAATAGGTCCTGGCCGCGCGCACCCGGATTTCGGCCTGGGCGGTGTTCATCTGCACCACGGCGTTGTCGCGGATGGCGCTTCGCATGCCGCGCGGCACCTTGTTGCGCGCCACGTCGACGAAGGCATCGAGGCTCGCGCGCGCGATGCCGAGCGCCACGCCCGCGAAGCCGACCTCGTAGCAGGCCATCGCCGACATCCGGTAAAGCGGCCCGCTTTCGCGGCACTCCTTCTCGTACTCGCGCGTGATCGAATGGGACGCCGGGACGAAATAGTCGTTGAGTTCGAACTGGTCGCTGGCGGTGCCGCGCAAGCCGACCACGTTCCAGATATCGGTCCACACCACATCCGCGGCCGGCACCAGCATGGTGCGCTCGACATGGCGGCCGTCGGCGTCGCGCAGCGGCGACCCGTCGGGCTGGAAAATCGGACAATGGGCGCCGATCCAGGTCGCGTGACGACCGCCGCTGGCGAAAGCCCACACGCCGGTGACGCGATAGCCACCCTCGGTCACCGTCGCCTTGACCCTCGGCCCCGGCCCCCACGCCAGCACCGCGCGCGGATCGCGGCCGAAGACGTGATGGGCTGCGTCGGCCGACAGATAGGCCGCCGACATCGAACAGCCGCCAGCCTGGCTGACGCACCAGGCGGTCGAGGCATCGCCACGCGCGATCGCCTCGATTACGTGGAAGAAGGTGACCGGATCGGTCTCGAGCCCGTTGGCCGAGCGCGGCATCAGCATGCGGAACAGCCGCGCCTCGTGCAGCTGCTCGAGCAACGACACGGGCAGCCGGCGCTGTTTCTCGATCTCCTCGGAGGCCGCGGCGATCGCTGGCCGCAACGCCTCGGCGCGCGCCACGATGGCTGCGTCGGCCGCCGGCAGATCGATCGTGTACGTATCCAAAGCCGTGTCTCCCGAAGCAATCGCGCCTGCCACCGACGGCGTCCCCGCGCGCCCCGTTCCGTCGGGAGCATAGCCCACTCCCGTGCGCGGTAAACAGCGGCCGACGCCCGCCCCCGCTCCTCAAGGCAGCCATGCGCGCGCCGTCGCGACAGCCGCCGCGATTCCCGCCAAAACCCGACGACCTCGATGGCTGCCGACCCGGCCGCGCCCCCTCCGGAGAGAATACCGTGCACTGGACCAACCGCCGCAAACGCTTCCGCGCCCTGCTCGCCGGCGACACCTGCTACCATCCCGCGTCGGTGTACGACGCGATGACCGCCCGCATCGCCGAGGATCTCGGTTTCGAGATCGGGATGTTCGCGGGCTCGACCGGTTCGTTGTCGGTGCTGGGCGCACCCGATCTGATCGTGCTGACGCTGACCGAGTTCGCGGCCCAGGCCTATCGCATCAACCGGGCCGGAAACCTCCCCTTGATGGTCGACGCCGACCACGGCTACGGCAACGCGCTCAACGTCCAGCGTACCGTGCAGGAACTGGAAACCGCCGGCGTCTGCGGCATGACGATCGAGGACACCGTCCTGCCGCGTCCCTACGGCGAGCCGAAGCCGGTGCTGACCTCGATCGCGGAAGGCGTGGGCAAGATGAAGGCGGCGCTGTCGGGTCGCCAGGATCCCGACCTCGTGATTGTCGGCCGCACCAGCGCGCCCCAGATCAGCGGCGTCGACGACACTATCGCCCGTGCCCGTTCCTACGAGGCCGCGGGCGTGGATGCTCTTTTCTTCGTCGGCATCTCGACCAGGGAAATGCTGGAGAAAATCAGCGCCGCGACCACGTTGCCGATCATTCTCGGCGGCGTGCCGGCGGCCATGGCGGATCGCGCCTGGCTCGCCGGCAAGCGCGTGCGGATCGCGCTGCAGGGGCACCAGCCGATCATGGCCGCGATGCTGGCCGTCCACGACACGCTCAAGGCGCTGCGCGATGGCACGCCACCCGCGAAGCTCGAGCGCGTGCCCTCCGCCGATTTCATGAAGCGCGTGACGCGCGACGCCGACTACGAGGGCTGGACGCAGGAATTCCTCGGCGGCTGACGCCTCGTCACATCGTGAACACGCCCTTGCCGGTGTTCTGCCGGTCGAACGACTGGTAGGCCTCGACCGCCTGGTCGAGGCGCCAGCGGTGGGTGAACAGGTGGTCGACGTCGACCTTGCGTTCCTCGACGAAGCGGGCGCACTCGGCTTGCCCCACGGTCGAGAAGGTCCACGAGCCGACGATCGTCACCTGGCGGCGCAGCATGTCGGGACTGACGTCGAGCGACACCGTGCCGCCCTCGCCGACGAAACAGGCGACGCCCCATGTCCGCACCGCGCGCACGGCCTGGGCGCGTGCCTCCGCGACTCCCGACGTGTCGAGCGTCTTGTGGGCGCCCTCGCCCGACGTCAGGTCGCGGATCGCCGCCACCGGATCGGTCGCGCCCGGATCGATCACCGCGTCGGCGCCGAACTCCTTGGCGCGCGCCAGCCGCTCCGGGCTGATGTCGAGCGCGATCACGCGGGCGCCCATCGCGACGGCGAGCTGGGTCGCCGAGAGCCCGACCGGTCCCTGGCCGAAGATCGCGATCGTGTCGCGCCCGGAGAGATCGATGCGCTGCAACGCGCCGAACGCGGTGCCGGTGCCGCAGGAGATCGCCGCCCCGGTCTCGAACGAAAGCGCGTCGGGCAAGGTCACCAGCGTCGAGGCCGGCACCTTCATGTAGCGGGCGTGGCCGCCGTGGCCCGTCGCGCCGTAGACGACCATGCCGCCCGCCGTGCAGAGCTGCGACCAACCGGTCAGGCAATGCTTGCAGACGCTGCAGCCCTTGTAGTGATGACACATCGCGCGCTGGCCGATGCGCGCGACGGCAGGCGATACGCCGGGTCCAATGGCGCAGACGACGCCGCAAGGCTCGTGGCCGGCGATCACCGGACCGGCGGGACCCGAGAAACCGAGGTTGGCGGCACCGCCTTGCGGCGCGCGGTAATATTTCAGGTCGCTGCCGCACATGCCGGAGGCCTTCATTTCCAGCACCACCTCTCCGGGACCCGGCGTTGGATCGGCGAACTCCATCAGTTCGAGCTTGCGGTCACCCATGAACACGACGGCTTGCATGACATCCTCCCTCGGCTAGCTTGTTCGACCGGCGAACCGGTCCAGCACGTTGCGCGTGATGCGATCCACGAACGGGTTGCCGGCCGCCAGCCCATAGGCCCACTCGGTGGTCCCGGAATTGAAGACTTCGCCGGCGCCGCGCCGGAACGACGCCATGACGGCGTGGCCGCGCATCATGCGGGCGCGGTTGGCCGGAGAATCGGCGCCGGCGTAGACGCGCGTCAGCATCGGCCACGCCTCGGGCGGCACGAGACGGCGATGGACGGAGCCTTCCGGCTCGGCCAGCGTCACGGGCGCCGTGGCGATGATCTCCAGCGCGTCAGGCACGCCGAGGTGCGGCAGCGCGACGGGCAGCCGTTCGGCGCCCAGCGTGAAATGGCAGCCATCGTTCTCGTAGCCGACGAGACGGCAGTCGTCGCCGAACACGTCGCCCCAGTGAAGGTCGGCGCCGTCGAGCGCCCAGTGATCGTCGCGCCACACGGTGTAGCCCGCGATGCCGCGACCGACGCAGTTGGCGAAACGATGATAGCCACCCATCAGGAACGACAGTCCGGTCAGTGCCGCCTCGGGCTTGCCGGTGACGGGGTCCGACCACAGGCCCGACGCCAGATGCCGCTGCGCCGGATCGGCGGTGACGGGATCCCGGTCGGACTGCCCCTTGTAGACGACGAAGCGCCGGCCCTCGTCCTCCCAGCGACATTGCCAGTAGCAGGTGTTGCCCGACAGGATCGCGACCCCGCCGCCGGCATCGACGAAGCGCTCGACCTCGGCGCGTTGCCCCCAGCTCCAGTATTCGGAATGACCAACGAACAGCGCCGTCGTGTAACCGTCGAGCGCGCGCGGTTCGTTCTCCAGATCGCCGTCGGTCAGATAGTCGAGCGCGTAGCCAGCACCTTCGGCCCAGGCGACGAACGGGTGTTCCCATTTGTCGAGAAAACCTGCCGGACAATCCCAGCCCTCTCCGCCGGCGCGCACCTCGTCGGCGACCTCGCCGATGAACGGGCGCTCCATGAAGTCGCGCCGCCGTTGCGTGACGAGCCGATGGGTTGGCGAGCGCGGTTTCAGAAGGCCCGCGGAGAACGGCCTCCGGGCCGACAGAACGGTTGCCGCGACGCGCGGCAATTCCGTGTCCGGCGCGCGCGCCGGCGACGGGCCACCGACCCAGACATAGCTGTTGGCGCCACCCCACCAGTTGTAGGCCTGATAGGTATTGGTCGCGAGAACGATCGCCGCTTTGGCGGTCGGCCGGCTCGCCTTCACGACGACGAAATGGCGCGCCTCCGCGCCGTCGCCCGCGCGCAGCGCGATGTCGTAGTAGCCGGACGTCCAGTCCGCACCGATCTCGATGCGACAGGTTTCCGGCCAGCCGCAGCCAACGACGTGTGCCTCGTCGGGAACCGGACGCGCCTCGATGCGAACACCCTCGATCCGGCGCACGACGGTGCGCGCGGCGCCGACGCGCGCGATCTCGATCGAACAGACCCCGCCGGTGCCGGCGACGTGCAGCCCGATGGACTCGCCCGCCCGCCCGCTCAGCCGGTCGCCGTAGGCCCACAGCCAGATCGACATGCTCGGCCGCCCACCTACGAGGAACGCACCAGCCGGCCCGGCAGTTCGCCGGTATGGGCGTCGTCGCGCAACGTCTCCACGCCGTTCACGAAGACATGGCGGTAACCTTCCGCCTTCTGCACCAGCCGCTTGCCGCCGGTCGGCAGGTCGTAGGCGATCTCCGGGCTCAGCATGCGCAGGCGCCCGAAATCGATGACGTTGATATCCGCCTTCAATCCCGGCACCAGCAGGCCGCGATCCTTCATGCCGTAGGCCATCGCGGTGTCGCGGGTCTGCTTGCGGACCAGAACTTCCAGCGGCAGCCTGGGTCCGCGCGTGCGGTCGCGCCCCCAGTGCGTCAGCAGGAAGGTCGGCGCGCTGGCGTCGGAAATCACGCCGACATGGGCGCCCCCGTCGGCGACGCCGACCACGGTGGCGTCGTCGGTCAGCATCTCGTGCACAACGTCCAGATTGCCGCCGCAGTAGTTCTCGAACGGATGCAGCAGCAGGCCCGTGCCGCCATCGGCCATCATCAGTTCCAGCGCCAGCGCGCGCGGCTCCATGCCGCGCCGCGTCGCCATTGCCGCCACGCTGTTCGCCCGGTCGGGCTCGTAGTCGAGCGCGCCCGCCGTCAGCGCGAAGGCGTTCGTGAGTTCGGCGGCGAAGATCGACGCGGCGCTTTCGGGCGCCGGTTCGAGCAGCCGTCGGCGCAGATCGGCATCCGTCGACAGCGCCTTGTAGCGTTGCGCCGCCGACAGCTTGCGCATCGAGGCCCAGACCGGATGTGCCGAGAACGGATTGACCGTCGTGTCGAGTCCGAGCAGCACGCCGATCGGCCGGCAGCCAACCTGGGCGTTGGCCTCCAGGCCGGTCGCGCGTGCGGCCCTGATCTGGTCGAGCGTCTCGCGCCACAGATCGGGGGCGTTGTTGACCTGCACCAGCAGACAGGACAGCGGTCGTCCCGCGATCCGGGCCGCGGCTTCGATCGCCTCGAACTCGCCCGGCCCGAAATCGGAGTTCACCTCGAGCACGCCGCGGCCGGCCCGTTTCATGGCGCGCGCCAGCGCGAAGAGCTCGGGCTCGCGCGCCGAGAGCGTCGGCGTCAGACGGCCGTCGCGCGCCTTGTGCTTGGTGGTACGCGACGTAGTGAACCCGAGCGCGCCGGCCAGCAGCGACTCCTCCAGCAACGCGCCCATGCGCTCCAGTTCGGCCTCGGTCGGCACTTGCGCGTGGTCGGCGCCGCGGTCGCCCATGACGTAGAAGCGCAGTGCGGCGTGCGGCACCTGGGCACCGACATCGACGGCGCGCGGCTTGGCGTCGAGCGCGTCCATGTACTGCGGGAAGCTCTCCCAGTTGAACGGCACGCCTTCGGCCAGCACGGTGCCGGGGATGTCCTCGACGCCTTCCATCAGATTGATGAGGTAGGGCGACGCGCCCGGACGGACCGGCGCGAACCCGACGCCACAATTGCCGAACACCGCGGTAGTCACGCCATGCCACGACGATGGCGTCAGGTAGGAATCCCACGTCGCCTGGCCGTCGTAATGGGTGTGGATGTCGACGAAGCCCGGCGTCACCAGCAGGCCGCCGGCGTCGATCTCGCGCCGCGCCGGCCCGAGCTTGCCGCCGACCGCCGCGATCTTGCCATCGACGACGGCGACATCGCCGGTCCGCGACGCCCCGCCGCTGCCGTCGATCACCGTCCCGCCGCGAATCACGAGATCGTACATTCCAAGCTCCATCGACCAAAGATGCCGGCGCGACCCTAGCAGAGTGCGCCACGCCACGCTGCGCCGGGCCGACATGCCAGACCTACGCGAGAACCCACCCTCGCCCGTCGGCCGCCGGCCTGCGAGGGAACGGCCGCTTCGAGTCCGCCACTGCTTCCTTCGGCCTCGCACATCCTGGAGCGCGACGGTGCTCCAATTCCGATATCGTCCCCTCCCGAAACGGCTTTTCCTTCTCCCCTCGAAGGAGGGGAGAAGGTGCCCGAAGGGCGGATGAGGGGCTGCGCGGCGTTGCAACGCCATCGTCGACCTTCGCGAGAACGTGCCGGTCGCCACGCCGAGAAGCCTCTCCTCCGGCGCTGCGCGCCACCTTCTCCCCGCCTTCGCGGGGAGAAGGCGAAATCGCCACCGCTGTGTGCTGTCTGCCTCCGCAACGGGTGACCGACGGGTCGCGCCCGTCAGCGCTTCGTCGGATCGGCGCCGACGCGGACCAGCATCTTGCCGAAATTCTCGCCGCGCAGCAGTCCGATGAAGGCGCGCGGCGTCTTCTCGATCCCCTCGGCGATATCCTCGCGGTATTTGAGCTGGCCAGACCGTATCCACGCCGCCATCTGACGCAGCGCCGGCTCGTAGTGACCGGCGAAGTCCGAAACGATGAAGCCGCGCGCCGTCACCCGCTTGCCGACGAAGGTGCCCATCAGACGCGGACCCATCTCTACCGACGTCGCGTTGTACTGCGAGATCGAGCCACACAGGGAGATCCGGGCGTAAAAATTGAGATTGCGCAACACCGCGTCGGACACCACGCCGCCGACATTGTCGAAATAGACGTCGACGCCCGAGGGGCAGGCCGCGCGCAACGCCGCGTCCAGATCGTTGCCGGCCTTGTAGTCGACGCAGGCGTCGAACCCGAGTTCCTTCGTGACGAAATCGCACTTGGCGGCGCCACCGGCGATGCCGACCGCGCGACATCCCATGAGTTTCGCGATCTGACCGACCGCCTGGCCGACCGCGCCCGAGGCCGCCGACACGACGACTGTCTCGCCCGGCTTGGGCCGGCCCACCTCCAGCAATCCGAAATACGCCGTCATGCCGGGCATGCCGAGAATGCCGTTGGCGGTCGAGATCGGCGCGATCGAGGGATCGATCTTGCGAAGCGTCGCGGAGCCACCGATCGCGTACTCCTGCCAGCCGAGCCGATCCTCCACGATGTCGCCGACGCTGAAGCCGGGATGGTTGGACTTCACCACCTCGCCAACCGCGCCTCCGGTCATCGTCTCGCCGATGCCCACGGGCGAGGCATAGCTGGCCGCATCCCGCATCCGCCCACGCATGTAGGGATCCAGCGACAGGTAGATCACCCGCACCAGTACTTCGCGCGGCCCCGGCTCGGGCGTGGCGACCTCCTCGACGCGGAAGTCGGACTCGGCGGGCTCGCCGGGCGGGCGGCGAACAAGGACGACGCGGCGATGGGTCTTGGGAATCATGCGGGTTTCCTCCGGCGTGGGGTTGCCGCGCCAGCATAGCGAGCCCGGCGCACGACGCCAGCGCAGGCCCGGTTTCGCTGCGCGGAGTCGAAACGGGTGGACCCCGATGCGCTGCCATCCCGGCACGCGGCGCGGACTTGGTTTCGGAGCCGCCCACGCCTACGATCCGGCCCGACGCGCGGCAGGGCCGCTCCAAGAGGATATCCACGATGGACAACCGCTATCTGCGCACCGGCATCTTTCTGGCGCCGTTCCACGCGCTCGGCGAAAACCCGACCCTCGCGCTCGAGCGCGACATGGATCTGATCTGCCATCTCGACAAGCTGAACTATCACGAGGCCTGGATCGGCGAGCACCACTCGGGCGGCTTCGAGATCATCGCCTGTCCGGAGATGTTCATCGCCGCGGCGGCCGAACGCACCAAGCACATCCGCCTCGGCACCGGCGTGGTGTCGCTGCCCTATCACAACCCCTTCACGCTCGCGAGCCGGATGAACCAGCTCGACCACATGACGCGCGGCCGCGCGATGTTCGGCGTCGGACCGGGTGCCCTGGTACACGACGCCATGAAGCTCGGCATCGATCCTGAGGCGCAGCGGCCGCAGATGCTGGAGTCGCTCGATATCGTCATGAAGCTGCTGCAAGGCAAGTCGGTGACGCACTCCTCCGACTTCGTCGAATTGAATCAGGCGCAGTTGCAGCTGAAGACCTTCAGCCAGCCGATGATGGAGATGGCGGTGGCCTGCGCGCGCTCCCCGGTGGGCGCGGTGGCGGCGGGCAAGCACGGCATCGGCATGTTGTCGATCGGCGGCACCTCCGACGACGCGCTCAAGGCGCACGCGGCGAACTGGGGCTTCTACACCAAGCACGCCGCCGAGAACGGCAAGACCGCCGACCGCTCGAAATGGCGCATCGTCACCTTCGCGCACGTCGCGGAGACACGGGAGCAGGCCCGCAAGGACGTCGAATTCGGCCTCGCCAACTACGCCAAATACTTCTCCGACGTCGCCACCTTCCCGATCATCCCGCCGGGCATCACCGATCCGGTGGACTTCCTTACGTCGGAGGGCCTCGCCTGCATCGGCACGCCCGACGACTGCATCAAGCATTTCGAGCGCCTGTGGCTGGGCTCCGACGGCGGCTTCGGCGCGGTGCTGCTTCTGGCCCACAACTGGGCCGACTGGCAGGCCACGCAGAAGAGCTACGAACTGATGGCGCGCTTCGTCCATCCGCATTTCCAGGGCGACGCCAATGGTTTGCGCCGTCACAGCTACGACACCGCGACGGCCAGCCGCCCGATCTACATGGAGAAGGTGACGCGCGCGATCCAGACCCAGATCGACCAGCTGGGCGGCACCGGCCAACTGCCCACCAAAGCCGCCGAGTAACGCCGGTCGGCAACAAGCTCGACGCCCGTCCACGACGGGCGACAGGGAGGATACATGCGCGGACGTCACGTTTTCATGGATAGCCTGGTCGCCCACGGCGTCGACCATATCTTCGGCAATCCCGGCACCACGGAAAGCCCGTTGCTCGACACCTTGGCGGACTACCCGTCGGTCAAGTACGTCGTGGCGCTTCACGAGGGCGTGGCGCTGGGCGCCGCGAGTTTCCACACCCAGGCGACCGGCCGTCCGGCGGTGGTGAACCTGCATGTCGCGCCCGGGCTCGGCAACGGGCTCGGCATGATGTACAGCGCGCTGAAGGCCAACTCGCCTTTGGTCGTGACGGCGGGCCAACAGGACACGCGCATGCGCCTGCGCGACCCGCTGCTGGGCCACGATCTGGTGGCGATGGCGGCACCGGTGACCAAGTGGAGCGTCCAGGTCGAGTGCGCCGACGAAATGGCCGCGATCATGCGGCGCGCCTTCAAGATCGCCACCGACGCTCCGGCCGGTCCGGTGTTCGTCGCGCTGCCGATCGACGTGATGGAACAGGAAACCGCCAACGGCGCCATCGGCCCCGGCGACTCCTATCGGGCACCGCAACCCGATCCGGCCGGGGTCGGCCAGGCCGTCATGCGCATGCTGGGCGCGCGGGCGCCGGTGATCGTCGCGGGCGACGACATCGCCCGGTCGGGCGCCCATGCCGAGCTGGTTTCCCTCGCCGAGACGCTGGGCGCGCCGGTCTGGGTCGAGGGCCTGCGTCACCAGACGGTGTTTCCCAACCGCCACCCCAACGCGCGCGGCGCCGTTCCGTTCGACGCCGCGGCCATCCGCAAGGCGTTGGGCGACGCGGACCTCGTGATCCTGGTCGGCGGGCCGTTCTTCGAGGAGGTGTGGTTCGCCGCCGGCTCCCCGATTCCGGACGGCGCCCAGATCGTCCAGATCGAAGACTCCGCCCAGCGACTTGGCTTCAACTTCAAGGCCGACGTCGGACTGGTCGGCGGCATGAAGCGGTCGTTGTCGGCATGCCGCGAGGCGGCACGCAAACTCGGCGGCGACGGACTGGCCGCGGTCGCCGCCCAACGCAATGCCGCACTTGCCGCTATCCACGCGGCCGAGGCGGAAGCGCACGCCGAGCGCACGAAAAAATCGTGGAACCGGACGCCGATCTCGATGGCCCGCGCGATGGCCGAGATCGCCGCGGCATTGCCGGCGAACGCCGTCGTGGTCGACGAGTCGATCACCGCCAACCTCGATCTGGCGCGCGCCTTCGACTTCAAGGCGCCAGGCGACTATTTCAGCGGCCGGGGCGGCGGCATCGGCCAGGGTCTGGCCGGTGCGCTCGGCACCCAGACCGCGTTTCCCGGCCGGCCAGTCGTTTGCATCTCCGGCGACGGCTCGGCGATGTACAGCATCCAGGCGCTGTGGACCGCGGCGCATCACGCGTTGCCGATCGTGTTCGTGATCCTCGCCAACCGCGAATACCGGGTGCTCAAGCACAATCTCGATACCTACCGGCAGCGGTTCGGCGTGCAGTCCAACAACGGCTATCCCAACATGGACCTGACCGGCCCGGTCATGGATTTCGTCGACCTGGCGCGCGGCATGGGGGTCGCGGGCACGCACGTGACGAAGGGCGACGATTTGCGCGCCGCCGTCGAGGCCGCGTTCGGAAACGGCAAGCCGCACCTGATCGAGGTCGAGATCGAGGGCAAGCTCTAGGCCGCGACGACGCGCCGCGACACACAGGGAAAGGAAACACCGGAATGAATTTCGATTTCTCCGACGACCTCAAGCAGCTGCGCGACCAGGCGCGGCGCTTCCTGACCGAGCGCTGCGGACCCGCAGTGCCGCGTCGGGTGCTCGACGGCGAGGCGACGTGGGACGAGGGCCTGTGGCGGGCGATCGTCGAGATGGGCTGGACCGGTACCGCCATCCCCGAGACCTACGGCGGCGTCGGACTCGGCCACGAAGGCTTGTGCGTACTGGCCGAGGAGATGGGGCGCGCGGTGGCGCCGGTGCCGTTCGCTTCCTCGGTCTACATGGCGACCGAGGCAATCCTGGTCGGCGGGTCGGAGTCGCAGAAGAGCGCCTGGTTGCCGAAGCTGGCGGCCGGCGAAGCCATCGGGTGCTTCGCGCTCGCGGAGGGGCCGGGCAACCCCTCGCCGAAGCGGATCAAGGCCAGTGTCGCGCGCGGCAAGCTGACGGGCGTCAAGGCGCCGGTTGCCGATGGCAGTGTCGCGACGTTCGCCATCGTCGCCGCCAACGACGAGAGCGGCCGGCCAGGCCTCTACATCGTCGGCTTGACCGGCGCCGGCGTGACACGCACGGCCGTGACCACCGTCGACCCGACGCGCGATCACGCGACCCTGACGTTCGATGGCGCCGCCGCCGAGAAGCTGGCGGGCTCCGCCGACGGCTGGGCCGTGGTCGAGCGCGTGCTGAACCGCGCCGCCGTGCTGTTTGCCTTCGAACAGGTCGGCGGCGCCCAGGCGTGCCTCGACATGGCCAAGAACTACGCCATGGAGCGCTACGCGTTCGGCCGCCCCATCGCCTCGTTTCAGGCGATCAAGCACAAGCTGGCCGACGTCTACGTCGCCACCGAACTCGCCCGCTCGAACGCCTTCTACGGCGCCTGGGCGCTGGCAACCGACGCCGCGGACCTGCCGCTGGCGGCGGCGACCGCGCGCGTGTCGGCGACCGACGCCTTCCATCTGGCGTCGAAGGAAAACATCCAGACCCATGGCGGCATGGGCTTCACCTGGCAGTTCGACTGCCACCTCTACTACCGCCGCGCCCGCACGCTTGCCTCGGTGCTGGGCAGCCAGCCATTCTGGCGCGACCGTCTGGTCGAGGGCCTCGAAGCCCGCAACGCAGCCTGAGGAGAGCGTCATGGATTTCAACGACACGCCGCAGGAAGCATCCTTCCGCGCCGAAGTACGGGCCTTCCTCGACAAGAACGCAACCCGCAAGGCAGGCGCCAACGCCGCCGTGCGGGCCCGCTTCGTCGACGACGACGTCATTCGCCGGGCCAAGGACTGGCAAGCGAAGAAGGCCGCCGCCGGGTTCGCCGGCATGACCTGGCCGAAGAAGTGGGGCGGCCGCGAGGCAACCCCGATCCAGCAGGTCATCTACAACCAGGAAGAACAGGGCTACGTCGTGCCGCGCGGCGTGTTCGAAATCGGCCTCGGCATGTGCATTCCCACGATGATGGCCTATGCCAAGCCCGAGCAGCTCGAGCGCTACGTCGCGCCGGCGCTGCGTGGCGAGGAAGTCTGGTGTCAGCTGTTCTCCGAACCGGCCGGCGGTTCGGATCTGGCGGCGCTGCGCACCCGCGCCGAGCCGGACGGCGAGGACTGGGTCATCAACGGCCAGAAGATCTGGACGTCGGGCGCCCATTTCGCGGACTACGGCATCGTCGTGGTGCGCACCGATCCGAACGCCAAGAAGCACGAAGGCCTGTCGTTCTTTTTCCTCGACATGAAGTCGCCGGGCGTCGAGGTGCGGCGCATCAAGCAGATCTCGGGCTCCTCGAACTTCAACGAGGTGTTCTTCACCAACGTGCGGGTGCCCGACGCGCAGCGGCTGGGCAAGGTCGGCGACGGCTGGAAAGTCTCGATCACGACGCTGATGAACGAGCGCCTGGCGGTCGGCGACGCGCCCGGTCCCGACGTCGACGACATCTTCCAGCTGGCGCGGACCGTCGAACTCGACGGCGAGCCGGCGATCCGCAACGCCGCGGTGCGCGAGAAGATCGCTACCTGGTACTGCCAGGCCCAGGGGCTGAAATACGCCAAGTTCCGCACCATCACCGCGCTGTCGCGCGGCCAGACGCCGGGGCCGGAATCCTCGATCACCAAGGTGGTCAGCGCCTCGAAGCTCCAGGACATCGCCTCCTTCGGCATGGATCTTCTGGGCATGTCGGGCGGCGTGATGGACCCTGACCTGACGCCGATGAACGGCTGGTTCCAGGACGCCATGCTCTATTCGCCGGGCATGCGCATCGCGGGCGGCACCGACGAGGTGTTGCGCAACATCATCGCCGAGCGGGTGCTGGGCATGCCCGGCGACGTGCGCGTCGACAAGGACGTGCCGTTCAACAAGATTCCCGGCGGCAAGCGCTGACCGGTCCGGCCGAGAACGACAGAGGGAGAATCGCCATGCGCGCCGCCGTCCTGTTCAAGCCCAACGAACCGCTCCAGGTCGTCGAGGTCGAGCTCGATCCACCCAAGGCCGGCGAGGCGCGCGTGCGCATGAAGGCCGCCGGCGTCTGCCAGAGCGACTGGCACGTCATCAACGGCGACTGGCCGACGCCCCTGCCGGTGGTGCCGGGTCACGAGGCGGCCGGCATCGTCGAGGAGGTCGGTCCCGGCGTGACCGAAGTGAAGCCGGGCGACCACGTCATCTTCTCGTTCCGGCCCCATTGCGGCCAGTGCCGCTTCTGCAGCCAGGGTCGCACGGTGCTCTGCATCGGCCGCAACGGCTCGCCCGGCGCCACGCTGTACGACGGCACCTTGCGCCTCAAGCACAAGGGCCAGGGCCTGCACCAGATGGCCCGCATCGGCACGTTCTCCGAGCAGGTCGTGGTGCCGGCCGAGATGCTGGTGCCGATGCGCAAGGACATGCCGTGGGCGCAGGCGGCACTGGTGGGCTGCTGCGTGTCGACCGGCGTCGGCGCCGTCACCCGCCACGCGAAGATCGAGGCCGGCTCGACGGTGCTGGTGATCGGCTGCGGCGGCGTCGGCCTCAACGCCGTGCAGGGCGCGTTGCTGTCGGGCGCGCGCACCATCATCGCCGCGGACCTGCTCGACAACAAGCTGGCGATGGCGAAGAAATTCGGCGCCACGCACGTCGTCAACACCTCGGCGGGCGATCCGGTGAAGGCGATCAAGGACCTGACCGGTGGCTTCGGCGTCGACTACGCCTTCGACGCCGTCAATGTCGAGAAGACCCAGGCGCTGGCGCTCGACGCGGCCTGCGTCGGCGGCCGCGTGGTCGGCGTCGGCGTGCCGCATCCCGGCGTGCGGGCGAGCTATTCGCCCTTCATGATGGTGTTCACGGAGAAGACGATCAGCGCGACGTTCTACGGCTCGGTGCGCCCCAACCTCGACTTCCCGATTTTCGTCGACCACTACATGGGCGGCCGCCTGAATCTCGACGGACTCATCAGCCGTACCTATAAGCTCGACGAGATCAACGAGGGCTTCCGCGCCATGATGGGCGGCGAGGTTGCCCGCGGCGTGGTCGTGTTCGACTGACGATCGGCTTCAGCCGGGCGTCATCGCGCCGACGATGGCGCCCGTCAGGAGGGTGGCGAGCGTGCCCGACACGAGGGTTCGTGGCCCCAGCGACAGGATGTCGGCCCGGCGTTGCGGGCACATCGCGATCAGCCCGCCGGTCATGATGCCGAGGCTGCCGAAATTGGCGAAGCCACACAGCGCGTAGGTCAGGATCGTACGGCTGCGCGGCGAGAGGGTGGCGTCGTCGGAGGCGCCCAGCCTGAGATACGCGACGAACTCGTTGAGCACGGTCTTGACGCCGATCAGTTCGCCCGCCGCCACCGCCTCGCTCCATGGAATGCCGATCAGGAAAGCGAGTGGCGCCGCGACCCAACCCAGCAGTCGCTCGAACGTCAGCTTCACGCCCAGCAACGGCCCCGTGATGCCGCCCAGGATCAGGTTCGCCAACGCCACCAGCGCCACCACCGTGACCAGCATCGCCACGACGTAGGCCAGCAGCTTCAGCCCCTCGGTCGTGCCCTGCGCGATGGCGTCGATGGTCGAGGTCGGCGCGTTCTCGTCGAACATGGCGGTGCCCTCCGACGCCTCGGCGAAGCCGTTGGGCACCATCAGGCGCGAGATCATCAGGGCCGCGGGCGCGCTCATGATCGAGGCCGCCACGATGTGGCCGACCGCGCCCGGCACCTTGCTTTCGAGCAGCACGCCATAGAGCGCCATCACGGTGCCCGCGACCGAGGCCATGCCCGCCGTCATGGTCGCGAACAGGGCGCCGCGGCCCATGCTCCCGAGGTAGGGTTTGATGAACAGCGGCGCCTCGACCATGCCGACGAAAATGTTGGCCGCCGTCGTGGTGCCGAGCGAACCGCTGACGCCCAGCACCCGGCGCAACACGAACGCCACGCCGCCGACCACGCGCTGCAGGATGCCCCAGTGATAGAGCAGCTTGCTCAGCACGCTGACGATCAGGATCAGCGGCAGCGCGTGGAGCGCCAGCACGAAACCGTTGCCGGCGTTGGCGACGGCGAACGGCGGTGGCCCGCCCGCGAGATAGCCGAACACCAGCTGCATGCCGGCCGACGTCGCGGCCTGCAAGGCCTCGACGCCCGCGCCCAGCAGGTCGAACACCTCGCGCAGGCCCGGCACCAGCAGCAGCGCGCCGACGATCGCGACCTGCAGTCCCAGCCCCGCGACGATGGTCCGCGCCGCGTCCCCGGCCGTCAGCGCCCGCCGGTCCTCGCACAGCAACCACGCGATCAGCGGAATGGCGATCACGCCGAGCAGACTTTGCAGCATCAGGCCCATGGCGACTCTCCCCTGCCCGAGTGTGGCACGCCGCGCAGGCAAGCCAACAGCGGCGATCCTCCGGACCGTCGTCGATCTCGCCGCCATCCGCTCGCTCCGGCGATACGGGCGCGACGTCGACCCGCGGGCGTCCCTTCGCGGGCGAACCAGGCAGAACCAGCGGTACGACGCTCATGGGCGCCAGCTTTGGCGCCAAAGGATTGGCGCACCGTCGAAAGTACGCGCACCATGTCATCCCGAGCGGCGCGAGGGACCCCGGATTCTTTGGCCGCTTCGTGCGGTATCGCCGCCGCGCCGAGGTCCCTCGCATGCGCTCGGGATGACATCGGCGATGTCCGCACGGCGGCGCGCCAAGCATTTCCGCCCAAAGTCAGCGCCTATGAGCGGCACGCTCCCGGACGATGCAATTCGTATCGGCCGTGGTTGCCGCCCGTTGTCGACGCGCTCTCTCCACCCCGCCGGTTTGCGTGCTAGGCTGCGCCACCATCGCCAACCCCGGAAGGAGCGGCCCGTGACCGATCTCGCCGTCTCGACGATCAAGGACTGGCACGCCCACGTCTATTTCAACACCAACAGTCGCGACGCCGCCCGGGCGCTGCGCGAGCGCATCGAGGCCTCCTTCGAGATGACGATGGGCCGCTTCCACGAGCGTCCGGTCGGCCCCCATCCGATGTGGAGTTTCCAGGTCGCGTTCCGCAACGACGCCTTCGCCGGCCTGATCTCGTGGCTGGCGCTCAACCGGGGGAACCTGACCGTGTTCGTGCATCCCAACACCGGCCAGGATCTCGAGGACCATCGCGACCGCGCGATCTGGCTCGGGCCCGCCGCCGACCTCAACCTCGCGATCTTCGATCGCGCCGCCGCCTGAACCGGAGACCATCCATGCAATCCCTGCTGCCCCAGGCCGAGCGGATCGGCGCGCTTCTCAAGGCGCGCGGCGAGACGATCGGCATCGTCGAATCCTCGATCGGCGGCCTCGTTTCGGCCGCGCTGCTGTCGGTGCCGGGCGCCTCCGCCTATTATCTCGGCGGCGCGCTCGTCTACACGCGCGCGTCGGGCGATGCTTTCCTCGCCATCCCCGAAAGCGCCCGCAAGGGCATGCGCTCGGCGACCGAGCCCTACGCGCGTCTGATGGCCACGACCGTCCGCCAGCGACTCAATTCGACCTGGGGCATGGCCGAGACCGGCGCCAGCGGCCCTGCCGGCAACCGCTACGGCGACCCGGCCGGCCACGCCTGCGTGGCGCTGATCGGCCCGACCGAGAAGTCGATCGTCGTGCGCACCGGCTCGTCCGACCGGATCGCCAACATGCGCGCCTTCGCGACAGCGGCCCTCGACCTGCTCGAAGAGTCGCTGCGCTGAGGCGACGATGGATCGACGTCACGCATCGACGGCAGGCCACTTTCATGCCGTCCCTCGCTTCCGCGAGAGAAGATGCCCGAAGGGCGGATGGGGGCGTGTTCGTCGGCCGAGCGGAGCGTCGGCAAAAGCAGAGTCCGCGGCTCACGAGGGCAAGCGGGCGAGGGCAGTACCGGTCCTTGGGCCGGCGTTCGAGGGAGTCGAAATCTCGCGGAGGTCGCACCGTCCGGGAGCGTGCCACTCCAGTGGCGCAATCTTCACA